>CAZCRB010000110.1:0-5531 GCA_964500985.1 uncultured Eubacteriales bacterium | reverse complement strand
ACATGGAGGTTTTGCAGACCGACAAATAGGCTATGTTTGGAACATGGAGGTTTTGCAGACCGACAAATAGGCTATGTTTGGAACATGGAGGTTTTGTGAACTAACAAATATATGCGGTTTACCGTCAAGTTTATCGCATTTCGACTAAAAGAAGAAGGTAGGAAGAAACGCTTCGCTCTCATTTTGACAAATTTGCGCTTTTACGACAAGGTTGCGCAGTTCGACAACTTGAAAACAAATCGGTTGCCCCTAACACACGCCTATGTTCATTGGCTGGCTGACGTGCATTTAGCAGGTTTTGCTCCCGCATTCACCTTGTCGCTGTGCGACAGCGAATGCTCCCGCAACCCGCCAAATGCCCATAGCCTCGGTCGTTATGGGCAACCCTAAAAAAAACAATGACAGTGGATACAAAATATGAAATATTAGAATCTTTACCAACATACGGACCAATGTACATTCCTGTAACTGGTAATAATAAACCATATTATTCTCAAGGATTTACTGTAAGATTTTATAAGGACGATAAAAGTGATTGGGTGGCAAATTTTAAACCTGGCTGGACTGGATTAAGTGCGATTTATGAATTTAAGAATCAACAAAACATTCTTGTGATTGCTGGTGGAACTTGTTATATTATGAATCCTAATAATACAAAACCAATTGAAGTTTTTGGAGTTGGGTTTGAGACAGTAATTAAGACACTTGACAGTCGACTTATTTTGCAAGATTTGACAGATATAACGATTGTAGAACCAAGTGGAGAGCATTGGAATACAGAACGAATCTCATGGGACGGACTGAAAGATTTAAAGCTAGAAGGCAATTTAGTAACTGGACTTTCATTTGACCCGATGAATAATAAAGAAGAATGGGTTAAATTCGTAGTTGACCTTGAGACAAGAAACGTGACTGGTGGCAGTTATAGACAATATGAATTTAAACCTATTGGACAAAATGTCGAAAGTGTTCCTAAAAAACAAGGTTTAAAGAAAGCTCGGTGGAAATTTTGGAAATAGAAAAAAGGGCAGCCCATAACACACGCCTATGTTCATTGGCTGGCTGACGTGCACTTAGCAGCATTTGCTCCCGCATTCACTTTGTCGCAGTGCGACAGCGAATGCTCCCGCAAACCGCCAAATGCCCATAGCCTCGGTCGTTAGGGGTTATTGTAAAAAAAAGAAAAACAAAAAACGAATGAAAATTATTAAGTTTATATTCACGTCATTACTGACAATTTTATTTGTTGGACTTATTGGACTTTACTTCATACGACAAAACAGTTTGAGTAATCTTGAAGAAAAAAAGAATAACGTGACAGTTTGTTGGAAAGAATTCGACAAAAAACTAAACGAAAGAGATAAAATTCTGCTCACATTGGGCTTGACAAATTCAGACAGCTTAAAGTTTTATATTGAACAGTCAAGAATTGAAAGAAAAAATAGATCTAAGACATTAGAAATTGAATTCAAAGAGTACAAATTAAATGACTTCTTAATGCGTAACGGTCAAGACAAGATTAATGTAACTGACAGTTTGTTTCGAGAATTGAATAACATTCGGACAGAATATAATTCTTATGTTCAGGATTTTAATCTTTACTACACGATGTTTCCAAATATCATTTTTGCAAAACAGAAAGGTTATAAAAGAGAAAAGTATTTTAGCATTGAATATGGAAAAGAAAATCAGAATCCGATAGTAAAATCAAAAGAAATTCCAGAATGGGCACAAAATGTTGATACAACATTTCTAAGTGAGTAACTACAGACAGACTTTCGACTGGAAACTATCTGAAAAAACATGGAAAGACAGAAAATCAAATGACAATACAACAAACCCCTAACACACGCCTATGCGCATTGGCTGGCTGACGTGCATTCGGCAGGTTTTGCTCCCGCATTCACTTTGTCGCAGTGCGACAGTGAAGCTCCCGCAAACCGCCAAATGCCCATAGCCTCGGTCGTTAGCAGCAGCCATAAAAAAAAGAAATGACAACGAACCCAAGAGATTTCATAGAACTTTTAGAAGTGTTTAGTATCGCTCTGACAAAAGGACTTCTAGACAAAGAAGAAGTTATAAAATGGGCTGACAACATAATTACACAAGACGATAAACCAGATTATTTCATTATCGAACTATCGTTATGCGGACATAAAAGCATTAACGACATAATTTCACTTATAAACGAGTATGTAGGACAAGACAAACCAAAAATTTCAGGACGAATTTTCCTTGGACTTTTGTACAGTGCGTATTTGACAGGACATGTAAAACTTGACAAAGTAACACGAGCTATATATTGGATAGTTTGGGAAGACAGACTGACCGAAGACGAGAAATCTTTGATATACGGAATTGACGAAGACTATGACTGTGCTATTGGTGGCATTTATGGTTCTGTTGAAATTGTAGAAAAAGAAGTTCTTCGCTTTCTTGAAATTTACAAAGACTTTCAAATTAATAACTTTGACGACTGGAAAGAAATTGACATTACTATAGAGCCCAAAGTTATTCAACTGTCAGAGTTAGTCAGACAAGAAAACAAAATAATAATCACGACCCAAGCTGAACCGAAAAAGAAAGTTTGGTGGAAGTTTTGGGAGAAATAAGAACAAATAAATGGTTGCTGCTAACACACGCCTATGGCCATTGGCTGGCTGACGTGCATTCAGGCAGTTTTGCTCCCGCATTCACTTTGTCGCTGTGCGACAGTGAACGCTCCCGCAAACCGCCAAATGCCCATAGCCTCGGTCGTTAGCAGCAATCGTAAAAAAATAAAAACAAACTATTAGAATATGAAAATTTCCTACATAATCAATATTGGATTTCTCGTTGCGGGTGGACTTAGTTACTTTCTTTTTACGAGTTGTGGAGACAAGAAAACTAGAAATAACTCCCAGACCTCTCAACCAGAGACAACAAAACAGAAAACGATAGAGACTAAAGAAAATGCTTTCGAAGGATTGAGAAATATGGCATTTTCTGCAACACCGGAACAACTCAAATTATCATTGCCGACAGACAAAACTATTGTTTACGGAATTATAATGGACTGGGAAATGAATGGTGCAACTGCGACAATTGTTTCATATCAAACTGGAGATGCAAGTTTGTATTTAAGTTCAGGTGGCGGAGTTATTGGAGGCGGACAACACGAAAATGTAAATAGTGCTGCAAAACATTTTGTGAGTTTCGGACAAAGTTTTCTCGACAAAGCTACAAAGACAGAAAAAACGACTTTACCTGAAACTGACGAAATAAAATTCTACTTTCTAACAAACAAGGGAATTTTTGTAGGTAGAGAACAAATGAAGAACTTTGAAAATAATAGTTCGACTTGGCTTTCTCTTTTTGAAGAAGCGAATTTAGTATTGACAGAGCTTCGTAAAACGACTAATAATTAGACTGAAAGAATAAACGACTGCTGCTAACACACGCCTATGTCCATTGGCTGGCTGACGTGCATTTAGCAGGTTTTGCTCCCGCATTCACTTTGTCGCTGGGCGACAGCAAATGCTCCCGCAAACCGCCAAATGCCCATAGCCTCGGTCGTTAGGCATAATTTTAAAAAAATGAATTCAACACTAACAGAAAATCACAAAATTCTTGCAGCAAATATGTGGTCTATTTGGAATTTTGGTGACCCGAATGAACGTTACCAAAATTTTTTATCGAATGGACGTGTGGAATTTCGAAATTTTATTGAAAATAGTCTATTATACGATGAAGTATACGTTCCGACACAAGACTTTCTTTCACTTACAATTTTATTGGGAGTGTTGGGAGAAGATGCTGTACAGGATTTATTAGCGACTGGCACCTTGAAATTTATTAGAGTAAAAGGTGGAATTACTTATGTTGGAAATGGTTTAGGAATACAGCCTGCAGAAATATTTAGTAAAGAAAACCAAGCTCAACCCTTTTGTTCTGAAATGGATTATGCTGTAGATTGGGCAATTAATGGATTAGATATTAAAATAAAAGACAAAAAACTGTCACAAAAAATAATTGACAATTCTATAGAAATAGATGTTAAGCAAATAACAGAAGAAATTAAGTATGAAACTTATAGAGATATTAACAGTAGCATTGAATTGCAAAGCTTCTTTTCATTGAGAAACAAAAGTCTTAATAATTTGAAAGGAATAAAAAAAACTGAAGTTAGAACTTATGGCGGAAAGAACTCTGATTCTTGGAAAGGCGATGAAATTGACACATGTCTTCTTCTCTCAAACACTAATTTAGAGTTAAAACTTATGGAAACGACAGGCTGTTTGGACATGACAACTTCAAATCCAATTGGACATATGTTGCGTGCAAAGTTTAAAAGAGAAGTTGGCAAGAAAAATAACACAGATTCTATGACAGTTTTGAAAGAGATTGCAAGTATACCTGATTATGGTGAAGCGCTTTTAAACAAGCAAATCAATTATTCAGATCTTATGAGAATCAAAACGACAAAAAATGGTGCTGAATTTAGAACATGGTTTCACAAAAATTGCAACGGAGATGATAAAGTAATTGCAAAAGAATACATTAAACTATTACAAGATTCACCTAAGATTGAAAAACTACCAATAAAAATACTTAGATTTATTATTACTTCAGGTCTTGGATTCATACCAATTGTAGGAAGTGCAATTGGGACAGGTGCGGGAATTATTGATACATTTTTCTTAGACAAATGGTCAAAAGGATATTCTCCTAAATTTTTTATTGAAGATTTGAAACAATTAAAAGTATAAAAAAACTATGCCTAACACCCGCCTATAGGCATTGGCTGGCTGACGTGCATTTAGCAGGTTTTGCTCCCGCATTCACTTTGTCGTTCCACGACAGCGAACGCTCCCGCAACCCGCCAAATGCCCATAGCCTCGGTCGTTATGGGCAAGCCAAAAAATGAAAATAAGAATGACTGATTTATGAATTCACGCCCATCGTTTAAGCGAAAACGAATTGTATATTTGAAATAACTAAACTTGATTATTAGATATCGGAACTCGACTTTCAAACAACGAACCTCTATTAACAAAGTAGACACCTCTATTAACAAAACAGATGACTCTACTTATAAACTAAGCAACTCTATTAACGGAACTTGCAACTCCATTAACAGAGTAGACACCTCTATTAACAGAGAAGACACCTCCATTAACAGAACACGAGGGTCCATTAATAGACTAAGCGACTTTAAAGAAAGAACATTTGATTCAATTAACAGCCTGATAAACTCTATTTCCTGAACTCGAAACTCAAAGTTCAAACTGACAATGTCGAAGCTCAAACCAACAGACAATAAAACAGAGACAGAAAACAACGAAATAAAAATGAACAATATTATAAACGACTATATAACCAAAACAACAGAAGGGTAGACGAAGGCCAGCCCCTAACACACGCCTATGTTCATTGGCTGGCTGACGTGCATTTAGCAGGTTTTGCTCCCGCATTCACTTTGTCGTTCCACGACAGCGAACGCTCCCGCAAACCGCCAAATGCCCATAGCCTCGGGCGTTAGCGGTCAGTGT
>CAZCRB010000109.1:0-5598 GCA_964500985.1 uncultured Eubacteriales bacterium | reverse complement strand
TGATGGTCGGCGCGCCGAACTTCTTCTCGAGCACGACGTAGCGGCCCTTGGGGCCGAGGGTGACCTTGACGGCGTCGGCCAGCTTGTTCACGCCGGCGGACAGGCCGTGGCGAGCCTCCTCGTCGAAGCGGATCTCTTTAGCCATGTACTCACAACCTCCTTGCGAAGCTTCTCGGGTGTAACGGAACAGCGGCCGGTCTAGTCCTCGACCACGGCGTAGATGTCGTCGGCGCGCAGGATGAGGTACTCCTCGCCCTCGACCTTGACCTCGGTGCCGCCGTACTTGCTGTAGATGACGGTGTCGCCCACCTTGACGTCCAGGGCGATGCGGCGCTCGCCGTCCTCGTCCCACTTGCCCTCGCCTGCGGCGATGACGGTGCCCTTCTGGGGCTTCTCCTTGGCGGTATCCGCCAGGATGAGACCGGACTTGGTCTGCGTCTCGGCCTCGGCCTGCTTCACGATCACGCGATCGCCCAGCGGCTTAAGGTTCATCGACGTCCCTCCTGTTTCTGCTCGTACGGACCTCCGGACACGCGTCCGGGTGTTTCCCTTATCAGGCCTCGCGACAGCGGGCCGCACGGTGGGTTATACCCACGCGCACCGACACCGTCTGCGGTTCCCTCCCGCGAGTGCTGGCACTCGCACCCTCTGAGTGCCAGCCAGTCTGCAGTGTAGCGAGCCCCCCCGCGGCATTCAAGACCCCGCCGTGAGGATTCGATGAAGATGTGAGTGGGGGATGCTTAGATTTCCGGCGTGTCGAGACGCAGGCCGGGGACCGCTTCGGCGTCGAGTCCCAGCCGCTCCCCGCGCAGGAACCGGTAGTGCGCGGCGGCGGCGATCATCGCGGCGTTGTCGGTGCACAGGTGCAGCGGCGGCACGCTCACGTGCACGCCCAGCGGCTCGATCGCCGCGCGCAGCGCCTCGCGAAGCGAAGGGTTCGCCGCCACGCCGCCCGCGAGGCAGAACGACGTCGCGCCCGTCTCCTCGACCGCGCGCACCGCCTTTGCGACCTGCACGTCTACCACCGCCGCCTGGAAGCTCGCCGCGAGGTCCGGCACGTCGATCGTCCGACCGGCCTCCTGCTCGTGGCGAATGTGATTGATGACGGCGGTCTTGAGTCCCGACAGCGAGAACCGGAAGTCGCCCGAGCGCAGCATCGCTCGCGGGAAGTCGATCGCCGTGGGGTCGCCCTCGGCGGCCATCTTCGACAGGATCGGACCGCCGGGATACCCGAGCCCAAGGACCTTCGCCACCTTGTCGAACGCCTCACCGGCCGCATCGTCGAGCGTCTCGCCCAGCGTGCGGTACACCCCCCACTCAGGCATGTGCACGAGCGAGGTGTGGCCCCCGCTCACCACGAGCGCCACGAGCGGCGGCGCCACCGCCGGGTCTGCCAGCACGTTGGCGAAGATGTGACCCTCAAGGTGGTTGACGCCCACGAGCGGCCGCTTGGCCGCCATCGCGAGCCCCTTGGCGTACGCGACGCCCACGACCAGAGCGCCCACCAGACCGGGCCCGTGAGTGACCGCTATCGCGTCGAGGTCCGCGAACGGGACGGGACCCGGACAGCCGAGCGCCGCGCCGGCGCGGGTCATGGCCTCTTCGACCACGCCGACGATCGCCTCGGTGTGCTTGCGGCTCGCGATCTCGGGAACGACGCCCCCAAAACGCGCGTGGAAGTCGATCTGGCTCGCCACGACGTTGGAGAGCAGCTCGCCGCTTCCGCGCATGACCGAGGCGGCGGTCTCGTCACAGCTCGACTCGATCGCCAGCACGAGGGTGTCGGCGTCGTCGCGCTTGAGAGCGGCAAAACAGGCCGGCGCGGACGCGACACGCGGCACCGGCGAGGCCAGCGCGCCCCACATGATGAGCGCGTCTTCGCCGGTGTCCGAGTAGTAGCCGGGGCGAGCGCCCGCGACCTCCATGCCACACGAGCGGTACAGCGAGATCGCCGGCTCGTTGGTCCTGCGGACCTCGAGTGTCACCATGCTCGTCCCGAGGGAGACGGCGCGCTCCTTGAGGCGCTCGAGCAGCAGCCGGCCGACCCCGCGACCGCGCAGGTCCTCTCGGACGGCGAGGTTCATGACGTGGGCCTCGTCGGCCAGTGCCGCGACGCCACCGTAGCCCGCGACCACTCCGGCCTCGTCGACGGCAACGAGCCAGGCGCGACGCGGCGCCTCGAGCTCGTCGCGGAAGATCCCGGCGGTCCATGAGTCCGTGAACGTCGACTCCTCGATGGCCATCACGGCGTCGACGTCCTCGACGGCCATCGGGCGCACGGCGAAGTGCCCGGCGGTCTCGGTACCGGCGACACCGCTCTCCGGCGTCGCGGCCGGTTCGCCGCCGCGCTCGCGTTCGGCCTCCTCGGCATCGGAGAGCCTCGTGTAGATCGGCAACAGCGCCCCGGGGTCGCCGTCGCCCAACTCGCCGTTCGTCGCGGCGTCGCCGAATGCGGCGAGCAGGCCCGCCGCGCTCGGCACCCAGAGGTCTTCGGCGAGCAGCGCCGCGCGAGACCCGAGGGCCTCGACGAACGCGCCGCCATGCTTGCGCAGGCCGTTGCCCGCCAAGACGAGCGGCTCATCGATGTCCGCCGCCCATGCCGCCGCGACCTCATCGGGCCGGGCGACCCGGTCCTCGGACAGGCGATGCACCGCTCCCGCCTCGAGCCTGAACAGCGCGGGGTACACCTCGCCGCGCATCGCATCGCCCACCACGCCGACAAGCCCCTCGACCCCGGCGCCGGCGCACGTGTGAGCGACCGCGGCAAGCGTGCTCACGCCGTAGAGACCCACGCCGAGGCCTTCCGCGAGCCCCTTGGCGGTGGCGACGCCGATCCGGACGCCGGTGAACGACCCGGGGCCGCGACCGACGACCACGCAGGCCACCTCGTCGAGCGACAGGCCAGCCGAGCCGAGCAGGCCGCTCACCTTTCCGAGCAGCGCCGAGTTCGCCCGGCGCGGTGCCTCCTCGTCGACGGCGGCCACCTGCTCGATCGCCCCACCTGCGGCGAGCCTGCCGACCGCGACGGCGAGGTGCTCGGTCGCGGTGTCGAAGGCCAAGACCAGATCTGCGGTCACGAGGTCTCCGCCTTCCGCGCCGGGTGCTGGACGACGGCGCCCGCCACCGCGCTCGCGGCGACGGCCCAAGCGGCCCCGAGCTCCGCGCCGCGAGACCCGAGCGCCTCCACCTCGATCCGCCGTGCGTCGTCACCCGTGATGCGGATGGTCACACCCAGTCCGTCGAGCGGGGTCGCCTCGCCAAAGCGGTCTCCCCACTCGACCACGCTGACGCCGTCGCCCTCAAGCGTGGCCCAGTAGTCGAGGTCCTCGAGCTGCGCCGCCCGATCGAGGCGATACAGATCGAAGTGGTACAGCGGGATCCGCCCTTCGTGAACGAGAAGGATGTTGAACGTGGGGCTCGTCACGGGCTCACTCACCCCGAGTCCGACGGCAAGCCCCTTGGTGAGCTGCGTCTTGCCCGCCCCGAGATCGCCGGACAGCAGCACGACGTCGGCCGCGCGCACGAGCGTTCCGAGCGCACGTCCAACCTCGCGCGTCGCGCGCTCGGAGTCGGTCAGTATCGTCAACATCATCAGAAGAGCACCTCCTGGCCACGACCCGAGCATGCCGGCGGACCGGGGTTGGCAACGACCTCGCCGAGCGAAGTGACGTCCGGCGCGGGTGCCGGCTCGTCCTCCCCCGACCGCGACGCGTCACGCACTCCGTCGGCGAGCAGCTCGCCGAGCAGTGCGAAGTCAGCGAACAGGACGTCTCGTTTCGATCGATCGTAGATGGCGGCCGCGGGATGGAAGATCGGCAGGACCGTGTAGCGACCCGCTCGTCGAACCGTTCCGCGAATAGCCGTGATGCCCTCGGTGGTCCCCAAGACGAACCGCGTCGCGAAGTTGCCGAGCGTCACGAGGACGTCGGGTGAGACGAGACGGATCTGCTCGCGCAGGAACGGAGCGCAGGTCTCTATCTCGACGTGTTCCGGATTGCGATTGCCGGGAGGGCGGCACTTGAGCACGTTGGCGATGTAGACCTGCTCCCGCTCGAGACCGGCGTGCGCCAGCAGCTCGTCGAGGAACCTCCCGGCGGCTCCCACGAACGGCTCGCCCTTGAGGTCCTCGTTGCGCCCGGGCGCTTCGCCGACGATCATCACGCGCGCCGCCGGATCGCCGACGCCGAACACGAGGCGCGTCCGAGTGCAGCCGAGCCCGCAACGGTAGCAGTCACCGATCAGCTCACGGAGGTCGTCGAGCTTGTCACAGCCGAGGCCCGGCACCGCCGAGACCTCCCCTACAGCCAGGTCGTGACCTCGGCGAGCGGGCGGCGCGCAGGACGGCCGGCCGACTCGGCCGAGTAGCCGACCGGAAGGATCGCAACGGGCGTGACCGGACTCGCGATGCCCAGCGCGTCGCGCACGGCAACCTCGTCGAACGCGCCGATCCAGCACGACGCGAGGCCGCGATCGACCGCCGTGAGCAGTATGTTCTCCACCGCGGCGGCCGTGTCCTGGAGGCCGTAGAGGAACTCCCCGCGGTCGCCGTAGCGAGCGGCGCACGGACGCGGATCCACCGAGACCACCAGCACGACCGGGGCCGCCGTCGCCCAGCGCTGGCGCAACGCCGCCCCCAACTTCTCGCGCGCGTCGAGCGAGCGCACGACCGTGAAGCGCCACGGCTGGATGTTGCCGGCCGTCGGCGCGGCGACCGCCGCGTCGAGCAGGGCCCTGATGTCCTCGTCGGTGACATCGAGCTTCGCGTTGAAATGCCGCACGCTGCGCCGCTTGGCGATGACCTCAGAGAACTCCATGTACGCCCCGATTCCTCTCGTTGCCGACGCACCGCACCCGGCGCGGGTCAGACACCTCATTCTATCCGAGCGGGCACGCCGGCGCATCGCGGCATCGCAGGCAGGGACGCCGCCGTCGATGTCGAACCAGTACCAGTGAGGAGGTATCCCATGTACGACGCCCACCGCGACGTGACAGATGAAGACATTGGTATTCGCGCCTTCCAGATCAAGAAGGAGAAGGCAGCCGAGCGGGCCATCGAGCGCCTGCGGCACGGTCTCGGACAATCATGGGGCAGCCTGACCCCCGAGGAAGTCGATGAACTCGACTGGGTCTTTGGCGAGCTGTGGGCCTACGTCTCGCGCGACAAGTGGGACGACCTGCAGTTCGGGCACCTCGACGTCACCGACGTCATCAAGATCCTCACACTGGGAAGTCAGATGCGGCGCCACGCCCGCGGCAGCATCGAGATCCTCAAAGACGTCGACGCCATCGTCACCGCGAAGAGCGGGCCCGCCGCTGCGGACTCGCTCATCCCGGACGCCGAGTTCTAGCGGGTCGCGGCCGCCTTCTTCTTCTCGATCTTCTTCTTGACCTTCTTCAGCCTGAAGAGGTCCTCGCGCGCGCGCTCATCGAGCGTCTGGCGGATGTAGGTGACCTGCTCGTTGAGTGACGGGATCGTGACCTGCTCGAGGGCGTTGACACGCCGATTGGTCTTGTTGATCTCCTCGCCAAGGCGCTTGAGCCGTGTCTCGATGTCCGCGTACTCGATGATGATGTCGAGGATGTGCTCGAACTTGTCGG
>CAZCRB010000108.1:3561-5599 GCA_964500985.1 uncultured Eubacteriales bacterium | reverse complement strand
GACGGGTACGTGACGCTGATCGAGCGCGACCTGCGCGATCTGGTCGCCGACCCCGCGCACAAGACCGGCCTGATCGCCACGAACCCGCCCTGGGGCGAGCGCCTGCAGACGCGGGCGCAGCTGCCCGCGCTTTACGCCCAGCTCGCGGCGCGCCTGCGCGAGGGGTTCTCGGGATGGGAGCTTGCGGTCGTGTCACCGGACCCGGACGCGGCGACGGTTCTGGGTGTCGCCCCCGAGCGGACCTTGGAGCTCGCGAGCGGACCGGTCACCACGACGGTCAGCGTCTCGCGGGTGCTCTCCCAAGCTGTTCCGGGCGGTGTCGACGACGATTCAGCCGTCCCCGGCGCACCTGGGGCCTCCGGGACCGCCACCGCCGACGATCCGTTCGCCAACCGCCTGCGCAAGATGGCGCGCCACACCGCCAAGTGGGCGCGTCGCGCGGGCGTGAGCTGCTACCGCGTCTACGACGCCGACTTGCCCGACTTCGCCGTGGCCATCGACCGCTATCAGGGCGCCGGTCCCGACGAGGGGCGCACCTGGGTGCACGTCGCCGAGTACGCGCCGCCCGCCGAGATCGACGAGCTGACCGCCTCGCGCCGCCTCACGCACGCGCTTGCGGTCATCCCCGAGGTCCTCGAGGTCGCACCGAGTGACGTCTTTCTCAAGCGTCGGGAGCGCAAGCGCGGCGCGGCGCAGTACGAGCGACTCGGCGGGGGCGGAGCCACCGGCGTCGTCTCCGAGAACGGCCTGCTCTTCGAGGTCAACCTGTCCGACTACCTCGACACGGGCCTGTTCCTCGACCACCGGGACACACGCGCGTTGGTCCGCGAGATGGCCGAGGGGACCCGCTTCCTGAACCTGTTCGCCTACACCGGGTCGGCGACCGTGTACGCGGCCGACGGCGGCGCCGTCTCCACCACGACGGTCGATTTGTCGCAGACCTACATCGACTGGGCCGGGCGCAACCTGGCGCGCAACGGCTTCTCGGGTCCCTCGCACGAGCTCGTGCGGGCCGACACCGAGCGCTGGCTCCAGCAGGCCGCTGACCAGGGCCGGCGATTCGATCTGGTCTTCTGCGACCCGCCCACGTTCTCCTCGTCCAAGCGCATGAGCGACACGTTCGACGTCCAGCGCGACCACGTGGAGCTCATCTTGGGCATCCGGCGGGTGCTGACCCACGAGGGGACCATCGTGTTCTCGAACAACCGGCGCAAGTTCCAGCTCGACGTCGCGGCGCTTGCTCGGCTCGGCCTCGAGGCGCGCGACATCACGGCGCGCACGATCCCCAAGGACTTCGAGCGAACCCCGGGGGTACACTCCTGCTGGATCATCAAGCGCGCCCGCTAGGACGAACCGCGTTGTGTGCGGACGTCGGCGCGGGCGCGGTAGAGGGCTCGGGAGGATGACATGGCTTTCGAAACGCGCGGGGTTGTGGGGTTTGACGAGGTTGAGCTCAGAGGCGTCGGCCATCTCGAGATCGCCATGGGCGAGGTCGAGTCGCTCGGCATCGAGAGCGACTCGCCGGACATCCTCAGAGACATCATCACCGAGGTCATCGGCGGCGTGCTCATCATCCGCTTCGACGCGTGGCGCGCGTTCATGTCGTGGGGCACGTCGAAGAACGTGAAGTTCACGCTCGGCGCAAAGACGCTCAAGCGGATCGTCCTCTCGGGGTCATGCTCGGCCAATGCCACCAAACTGACCGCCGACACGCTCGCCCTCGAGGTCAACGGCGCGGGCACCATCTCGGGCGACGTGGTCGCGCGCACGCTGCGCGTCTCGTCCAACGGTTCGGCCGACTTCGAGCTCACGGGCATGGCGGAGTCACTCTCTGTCGTGGTCAACGGCGCGGGCACCTTCGGGGGCCTCGGCATGACGGCCAAGAGCGCCGACGTGCGGCTCGTCGGCGGCGGCAAGGCCTCGGTGACGGTGGAGGAGACGCTGACGGTCAACGTGGTGGGCGCCGGGACGGTCGTCTTTGGCGGGCACCCGCGGGTCAACCAGAACATCGTCGGCTACGGCAAGGTCGAGGCCGCGC
>CAZCRB010000108.1:0-3461 GCA_964500985.1 uncultured Eubacteriales bacterium | reverse complement strand
AGGCCGCCGAGTAGTGGCGCCTGCCGACGCGTTCTGCGCCGAGCATCTCGAATACCGCGTCAGGGTCAGCGAGCGCGCGCGCCGCGTGCGCCTCACCGTCACACCCAAAGACGGGCTCGTGGTCGTCGTCCCGCGCGGCTTTCGCGGTGATGTGGGCCAGATCGTGGAGTCGAAGCGCTCCTGGGCGCTGCGGGCGCTTGAGCGGGTCGCCGAGCGGCGCGAGCTGCACGTCGGCGGCGCGGAGCGGCTGATGCCGGACGTCGTGGAGCTGCGCGCGACGGGTCGCCTCCACGCGGTCGAGTGCGTGCACGCCGCCCGCTCGGGGGTGCGCGAGACGGCGACCGGAGGCCTCGAGGTCCGCGGGCCCGACGCCGAGTCGCGTCTCGCGGCGCTCACGCGCTGGCTCGACCGGGTCGCCCGCGACGTGCTGCCGGCCCGCGCCGAGCGGCTGGCTGCGCACCACGGCGTGCATCCGCAGCGGATCCGGGTGACCCGCGCCCGGACGCGGTGGGGCAGCTGCTCGTCGCGCGGCACGGTGTCGCTCAACCGCAACCTGCTGTTCCTCGAGCCGACGCTCGTGGATGCGCTCGTGATGCACGAGCTCGCTCACCTGCGCGTGCTCGACCACTCGCCGCGCTTTTGGGCGGCGCTTTCCGAGCTCGACCCTGACTGGCAGATCCACCGCGCCCGGCTGAGGGCCGCGGGGACGACGGTTCCGGCGTGGGCCGATGTCTGAGAAGCTGCGGACCGCCGGCGCGCGGCTGCGCGCGCTCGCAGAGGACACCCTGGCCGGTGTCGCGCGTGACCGTGTCGCGACACTCGCCGCCGCGATGTCGTTTTGGCTGCTCGTGACGATCGCGCCGCTCGTGCTCGCCATCACCCGTGTCTACGAGTCGCTTGCGCGGCCGGGGTCCGAGCTCGCACGGCTCGCCGGCGAGCTGGGGTTCAACGCCATCGACATCGAGGCCTCCGACATCGTGGGCAGCGCCTTTGGGTGGGCCGGGCCGTACGCCTCGGTGTTCACGCTGCTGCTCGTCATCACCGGTGCCATCGTCGTGTTCTCCCAGTTCGTCGACGCCGTCGAGATCATCTGGAGTCAGCCGCACGACCGGGCCGCGTGGACGGTGTGGGTGCGAAGCCGCCTGCTCGGGTTCGTGTTGCTCATCGTCACCGCCATCGCGCTCGTCATCGTCCCCGTCGCCGGGGCAGTCGTCTCGAGCTTCCTGTCGGCGCTGCAGCAGGTCGTGGGCGAGGGGTTCGCAGGCGACATCGGGTTCCCGTCATTGACCGTCGGTCGCTCCGCGATAGTGCTGGTGGCGGCGTGGCTGTTCATGGTCGCGGCGATGAAGGTCATCCCGCGTCGTCGCCCGCGGATGCGCGACATCCTTCCGGGCACCCTGCTGACGGCGGTGGCCTTCACGGTGGGCGACGCCGTGCTCTCGAACTACCTGGCCTCGACGCACCGTTACGACGTCTACGGCGCGCTCGAGTCCTTCATCGCGATGCTGGTGTGGGTCTACTATGCCGCGCTGATCGTGCTCGTGGGGGCGGTGCTGTGCCGGGTGCTCGACGAGCACGCGCGCTCGCGGGCCGCCGCCGGCCGTCCTCACGACGCGTCCAGCAGCGGCGACGCCTGAGCGACGCGCGCGATCGCACGCCGCGTCTGTACGAGGGCATCTGCCTCGCGCGCCGGATCGGGGACCTCTTCGAACTCCTCGAACGTGGCGGTGGGGGTGTAGGCCCCTGCGTGGCGCGCGGCCGCGGCCTGCGCGATCTCTCGCCACTGTCCGGGCAGACGCTCGGGAGCGGTCACGTCGAGCAGCCGAGTCAGCGCGCACGCCCACATGCGGGGCACCGCGTTGAAGGCGTCGTACCCGCCGCCACCGAGCGCGACGAGGCGCCCCCCGCACACGCCGTCCGCGAGATCGACGATCTCACGGACGAGCGCATCGTGCCCGGCGACCGTGACGTCGAGGTGGGCGAGCGGGTCGTTGCGATGCACGTCGGCGCCGAGCTGCACCACGAGAAGGTCCGGCGAGTAGGCCCGAACGGCCGGCGTCACCACGGCGCTCAGGACCTCTTGGTAGCAGCGATCGGTGGCGCCGGGCGGCATCCCCACGTTGAGCGCGAAGCCGGCACCCGCGCCGACACCCACGTCGCGCTCGGCGCCGGTGCCCGGGTAGAGGTAGCGGCCGCTCTCGTGGACCGAGAGCGTCAGCACGTCGGCGCGCTCGAAGAACGCCTCCTGCACGCCGTCTCCGTGATGCGCGTCGAGGTCGATGTAGGCGACCCGTAGGCTCGGGTCGTCGAGCAGCGCATGGCTGATCGCGATGACCGCGTCGTTGTAGACACAGAACCCGGCGACGCGGTCGCGGTGGGCGTGGTGCAGCCCTCCCGCGGGCGCGAACGCCCGCCGGCACTCGCCGCCCAGCACCGCGTCGAGCGCCGCGACGGTACCGCCCACCGCGAGCGCGGCCGCCTCGTGCATGCCGGCGAACGCGGGGGTGTCGCCGCTGAGGCCGAAACGCGGATCCGCTGCGGCGGGATCGGCCGAAGCGGCCCGGACCGCCGCGATCAGCGCGGGGTCGTGGCCCAAACGGAGCAGCTCGTCCCCAGCACGTTGCGGCCGTACGACCCGGGCGCGCGGCTCGTGCGGGTCCGGGTCCGTGCCGCCGTGCGCGGGCTGTGCGAGCAGCCCCCATTCCCGGGCGAGCTCGACGGCCAGCGTGAACCGCTCGGGGAGCATGGGGTGGCCGCCCCCGAAGTCGTAGGCGGCCATGTCGGGATCGTAGGCGAGGACGACGCTCATCGGCGTCCCGGTTCTCTCGTGTGCGGCGGTGTTCTCGAGGGGAAGTTACAGGCCGATGCGGGTTTGAGCGGCGGATATACGATTCCCGCGCGTGACAGGACTGACACGCCCGGGCGCGTGTCGTACAATAGTCGCCCACACTGGCGGGGTGGAGTGGTTCACGTCGCCTCTTGGAGCCACTTCATCGGGCGCTTTCCGCGCCCCGACACCCCTCGGGCAGGAGGTTCGCCTACTTGGAGACGACGAAGATCTGGGAGATGCCGTTCGAGAGTCTTTTGGGCGCCCGCCCGGTCAAGCTGGACGACACCACCCTGCGTGACGGCGAGCAGACCGCCGGCGTCGTGTTCACCAACGCCGAGAAGGTCAAGATCGCCAAGATGCTCGACGAGATCGGCATCGATCAGATCGAAGCCGGCATCCCGGTCATGGGCGGTGACGAGCGCGAGGTCATCGAGGAGATCGCCCATCTCGGGCTCAAAGCGTCGGTCCTGGGCTGGAACCGCGCCAACGTCGAAGACATCAAGACCTCGATCGACTGCGGCGTCGATGCCGTAGCGATCTCTTTGGCCACGAGCGACATCCACATCGAGACCAAGCTCATGAAGGACCGGGCGTGGGTCTTGAACTCCATCCGTGAGGCCGTCGCCTTCGC
>CAZCRB010000107.1:0-5601 GCA_964500985.1 uncultured Eubacteriales bacterium | reverse complement strand
AGCGGCTGGCGCGCATGGGCGACGCCGGTCGCGATCGCGTCCTGCGCGAGTTCACTCTCGAGCGGCAGGTGGACGCCTACCTGGGGTGGTACGAGGAGCTGACGGGAACGTGAGCCCACCGAGTGATGCGACCGCGCGGCGGCTGCGAGGCGCCTTCGCGGTGTCGTTCCTTGCGGTCACGATGGCATACGCGGTCCGGGCCCAGTACTACGACATCCTGAGCGGCAGTTCCGGCCAGGTGGGCAGCTGGCTGGTCAACTACGGCGGCGGATTCGTCCGCCGCGGGCTGTTCGGCCAACTCTTCCTCTCGGTGGCACCGCACGCCCCGGCCGCCGTGTGGTACCTGTTTGCGTTCCAGGTCGCCTGCTACCTCCTGGTCCTGACCGTATTCATCCTCTACCTCCACGAGAACGAGTATCGCTGGTCGGCGATCGCCTTGGCGTGCGGACCCGCTGCTCTGCCTTTCATCGCCTGGGACTGGCAGGGCGGCTTTCGCCAAGAGCTCCTCGTCTTCGTGGCGCTTTCGTTGCTCGTGCTCGCGCAGAACCGCACCCCCGGCCGGCGGTTGACCGCCGTGTTGGCGTGCACCGCCCTTGCCTTCTTCACGCTCGCGGTGTTCTCGTGGGAACCGAGCCTGCTCGCCGCCCCCGCGATGATCTATCTGCTCCTGCGCGTCTATCCCATCAGGAACCGCGTGTGGGACAGCCCGGGCGTGCCCGTGGTCGCGGTCGTGGCAGCGTGCGGCCTGGTCGCAAGCGTCGCCGCCCGGGGTGACGCCGGATCCATCGACGGCATCTACCGGGCTCTTGACGCCCACGGCCTCTTCTCCCCGGCGTTCAACACGAGCGCCGTCGAGTCGCTCGCGTGGTCGGACGCCACGGTGCGCCAGACACTGCGATCCATGTTTCCGACAGCCCTCGTGTACCTGCCGCTGACAGCGTTGGCTCTTCTGCCGGTACTGACGAACCCCTGGGCCGCGCGCAACTGGAAGTGGATCGCCGCGTGCGCCCCCTGTATCGTGCCGCTGTTCTTCGTCGCGATCGACTACGGGCGCTTCGTGCACCTGCTGGTCATGGAGCTGAGCCTGTGCATCGTGGCCGAGGGGCGCACCCTCTCCGGCGGGCTCCGCTGGTCCGCGATACCCACCGTGGTCTACGTGACGATCTGGGGAGTGCCGTACATGGACCCGCTCGCAGGTCCCTACCCCTTCTGGTTCGGCCTGGCGAGCACGCTCACGCGCATCGTGACGGGCCAGTAGGGCCCCGCGCGGCGCGAGCCGCTGCCATCCTACGGCACTTGCTCCCCCTGCAGCGCGGCCCGCAGGCGCTCGGCGATACGCCGGCTGCGGATCAGGACCGTCTCGCCGCGCAGGTGGTCGCCCGAGTCGAGGAACAGGTCGTTGGGGTACGTCTCCTCGGCCGGCGTCCCGATCGCGGGCACGCCCGCCTTCTCGGCGATGTCGGCGGCGGTGCGGTCGTAGACCGACGGGTCCAACGCGTACCGCTCCTTGGGGATGGGCGCCGGCAGGTAGAAGACCTGCGCACCCCGCGCACGGGCTGCCGCGGCGAACCGCTCGATGGAGGCCAGGTTGCGCGGGTAGCCGGTCGGGTTGACGTGCGCCACCAGCTCTTCGGGGACGGGGACGTAGCTGGACGGCAAGTCGCTCCCCGACCGGTTGTCGCCGTACGCGTTGAACGAGGAGCGGTAGTAGATGCCGCCCGAGCCGAGCAGCGGCACGCTGTGGCGCAGCGCGTTGACGGCGACGTCGTGCAGCATCACCGGCGGCTGCTGGAAGACCGCCGCGCGCAGCGTCTGGAGCCAGTGCCGACGCGGGACGTAGCGCCACGTGCTCGGCGCGAGGCGCAGCGTCTCGGCGATGGTGAGGTAGTTGGGCTCGTCACGCCACACGACGTCGTACTCCGGCGCGAGCAGAACAACGTCGCCCTTGCGAACACCGGCCAGGGCCTCGTCGAGCATGAAGTCGAGCCCGAGCCCCGCGTGCAGCCCCATGTTCACCGCGTGGTACTTCCCGCCCAGTCCCTCCTCGATCGTGGCCGAGTCCACGCCGAACGCGAGTCCGGAGCCCCCGACCATCACGAGCTTGGGCGACGGCGTCTCCCGCAGGCGCCGCTCCTTGTCCAGGATCGTCGCGTACAGCGTGTTGGGAGGCATGCCCAGCAGCACCAGCCCGATCAGCACCCCGAGCTGGATCAGCAGGAAGATCGATATGAGCCGGACGAAGCGTTGCACGCGTTGCCTTCTAGAAGTCGAAGTAGATGAAGCGGCCGGGGGTCAGCGGTTGCGAGAGCAGGATGGCGATCCAGACGACCGCGGTGTAGGCGATCCAGCGGAGGGTGACCGGCGTGACGTCGAGGTCGAGCGGGCACTCGTGGCGCCGCTGGAGCCATTCGACCGCGAAGAGGGCGGCCACGACGACGACGACGAGCACGCGCGTGCTGGGGAACAGCGCGATCGGCGCGAGCCAGTCGGCCGTCTGGGCCGGCCACTTGAGCATGCCACCCAGGATGCCGAGCGCCTCGGTGACCGAAGCGGCGCGGAAGAACACCCACGAGACGGTGATGAACGCGAACGTGCCGAGGATCCTGCCGGCCGCGCGCAGCGTGAGCCGTTCGCCTCCCGGCGTGTCGGTGACCTTGAGCACCGGCTTGCGGCGCAGGGCCGTGAACGACACGCCCAGGCCGAGCATCCCGCCCCACACGAGGAACGTGGTGTTCGCGCCGTGCCACAGGCCGCTCAGGAGGAACGTCACCATCAGGTTGAACGCGAGCCGCGCCCGCCCCACCCGGCCGCCGCCGAGCGAGATGTAGACGTAGTCCCGGAACCAGCTCGACACCGAGATGTTCCAGCGCCTCCAGAACTCCGCCACGCTCTGCGAGAAGTAGGGGTAGGCGAAATTGCGCACCGTCTTCATGCCCAGCAGGCGGGCCAGCCCGGTCGCCATGTCCGTGTACCCGGAGAAGTCGCAGTAGATCTGGACGCTGAAGAGCACCGCGCCCACCACGAGCACCGGCGCCGGCTGCGTCCGCCAGTCGCCAAAGGCCAGGCCCACCGAGTAGGCCAGCCCGTCGGCGATCGCGACCTTCTTGAAGAAGCCCCACAGGAGCATGCGCAGTCCCTCGACGGCCGTCGCGTAGTCGAACGTCCGAGCGGTGGCGATCTGGGGCAGCAGGTCACCCGCGCGGTCGATAGGGCCGGACAGAAGCTGCGGGAAGAACGCGACGTAGGTGGCGAAGTCGAGTGCCGAGCGTGTCGCGGGGACGACACGGCGGTACACGTCGATCAGGTACGACATCACCTTGAAGAGGTAGAAGCTGATGCCGATGGGCAGCAGGAGCCGCAGCGAAGGCGGGTCGACGCCGAACCCGATCATCGAGAGCAACGAAGCCGCGCTCGTCGCGAAGAAGTCCAGGTACTTGAACGCGCCGAGAACCCCGAGGCAGAGCGCGAGACCCAGCACGAGCACCACCCGGCGGCGGCGCGGGTCGTCGCTGTCCGAGAGGAGCCTCCCGCCGACGAACCCCACCGCCGTCGCGCCCGCCAGCAGCGCGAGGAAGCGCGGGTCGAAGGTCGCGTACAGGCCGTAGCTGGCGACGAGCAGCAGCCACTTGCGGGCCGTCACGCTCGAAAGCGCCCAGTAGACGGCGAAGACGAGGGCGAAGCAGAGGTAGAAGCCTACCGAGTACGACAGCATCTAGCGGGCACCCCAGCGATCCACGTCGATCCTCTCCGTCTTCCTCTCCGCACCGGCGCAACGGCAGCGAGCGGGCCTACCGGGCTCGAAGCACCACGAACTCCGACCCGCGCCCCACCGGCACGAAGTCCCGCTCGATGTAGTCCATCAGGTAGTCCTCGGGCCCGGACGTCCGCGTGTCCCAGATCTCCGACTTGACGACCACGACCGTCGGGCGATGCGTGTCCCGTGCCAACCAATCCAGCACGAACTGAGCCTGCTCCTTGGACCTGCCCTCGGCTCCGATGAACATGTAGGGCGCGACCGGGCGGGCCGGCGAGAAGAGGTGGGCGGCGGGCTCGGTGTTGTAGACGTAGATCCGATCGGTGCTGTCGCTGTGACCGGCGAGGTCGGCGGCCATGTGCTCGATCCTCGACGCGTACTCCGGCGTCGTCAGCAGCCCCGCGAAGGGGCCCGTCGCGGGCGTCTTCAGGCGCCACGGCGCGGCGCCTTCTCGGACGGCGAACGACCAGACCAGCACGAACGCCAGAATCGTGCTGACCGCTCCGATGGCCACGGCTGCGGTGACAGCCCGAGCGCCGCCGAACCGGTCCGCGAGCGCCGCACGCGCGTTGTTGAGCAGGACAGCCATTCCGGCGGCCCCGACGGCGGCCGCGCCCACGCCGAACGCCGTGACCCCGGTGGCGCTCGTGTAGGCGAACACCGCGGCAGCGACCGTGCCGACGGTGAACGCGTAGGCGAGCGCGGTACGCTGGCGCGCGGGCAGCGGGCCGAACCCGGAGACGAGCACCGCCAAGAGCGTCATCGTCGCCGCGTTCAGCGTGCGCAGCGCGCCGTAGTCCACGTGGATCGCCATGAGCACGACGACCGGCAGCGCCGCGGTCAGGACCGCGGGGACGCGGCGGCGAAGCACGCGGTAGCCCAAGACGACCGCGAGCACGTACGTCGCCGGCGCCAGGTAGGTGGCCCCGACGGCGCCCCGCGCGAGCGAGGGCAGCTTCGACCCGGAGCTGAGGTGCCCGGCCCACGGGGTGCTGAAACGGTTGTAGGCGATCAGGTCGGACACGCCCGAGAAGGAAGAGCGCAAGTCCACGAGCAGCACGGCCGCGACCGCAAGGGCGCCCGAAGCGACCAGCGCGCTCGTCCGCCACGAGCGCGTGAGGACACCGATCGCGATGATGGCCGCGATGGCCGTCGGCGCCTGGGTCGGGTACGCCACGACCGCGAGGCCCAGCGCGGCACCGGACAGCACGAGCAGCCACGGCGCCCGGTCGCGCACGAGGGCGATACCGGCGAGCGAGGTGGCGACCGAGAGAGCCATGAGCGTCAGCGTGTTGTAGCTCGGCGCGAACCACAGGTACGGGACCAGGCCGAGCGAGCACGCGACGGCCACGAGCGCGATGCGCCAGTCCACGACTTTGCGCAGGAAGGCGAATGCGACGGCGCCGGTCAGCAGGGCGCCCGCGAAGTAGACCACGCGCAGCGCGAGGATGATCCCGCCGAGCCCCCCTCGCGCCGCCAGCCACCAACGGACGAACGGCGAGACCAGGTAGCTCGCGAACTGATGCCCACTCACGTCGTCGATGATCGGGCGCATACCCAGGGCGAACCGGTACGAGACCGCCGCGTAGTACGACTCGTCGAGCAGGTCGATGCCGTAGCGAAGGCGCAGGCCCAGCAGCAGGACCGCGAGCGCGGCCACGCAGATCGCGATCGCGCCGGCTGCACGCGACGCGGTATCTGGCTGCTCGTTCGAAGCGCCGCCGGCGCTCGTCTCGAGCCCGTCGACATCGCGTACTGGCACCTGGCCCACTCCACTTCCGGCGGGTCGCGGCGGACCCGGCACGTTTCGGCGACTCAGTATAGGCGATGGGTCGCCCGTTCCTCGC
>CAZCRB010000106.1:0-5674 GCA_964500985.1 uncultured Eubacteriales bacterium | reverse complement strand
GCGCAGCGCGTCCTTGTCGCGCTCGAACATGCGGCCGAACGCGGCGTCGTCCTGGTCCGGTGAGTAGCCGGGGACTTCTGCGCGGATGAGGGCGGCCGAGACCGGGCGGCGCGGTCCGGCCAGCAGAAAGGCGAGATTGACGAGTCGCTCGACGGCGGCGTCGGCCACGGTTCCTCCCAAGGCGTGGTGGGCTCGCGTCCGATTGTAGCGGCTGCCCGCCGTGGGGGAGAAAACCGTCCGGAAATACGAAACGAGGCGCGTGGGGGACGCGCCTCGTTCTGTATTCGAGCTGGCGTGTTCCACCTCTGAGGGGGGGAGGACGAGGTGGGTCGCCTTGCTCGGAAATGCGTCAAGCGACATCTGTGCCAATTTGGTGCGTCATCCGAAATTCGGTGGAAACTTTCGCGTTATGACGCGGGCGAGCGCGACCTTGTGCCCCTGCGGTGGTACGGTACTTAACAAAGGGGGTGAGCGACGTGGGTGACAACGGGCAGATGAGCAGCGGCGAGTTCTCGATCGGCGATGTGGGCGGCGTGCTGTCCGCACTCGTCGCGCACTCAGGCGACTGCGTCGCCATCATCGACCTCGACGGGATCGTGCGCCAGTGGAACCCGGCGTGTGAGTCCGCCCTCGGGTGGCCTGCCGAGAAGACCGTCGGCGCGTATCTGCCTCACATCCCGGACAACGTCCGGCTCCGCTTCGTCAACGACCTTCGTGCCGTCGCCGCCAGCGGCGCTCCCGCCCGCAGGCAGTTGGACTCCGTGCGCAGCGATGGGAGCGCCATCGCGACCGACGCGGTGATGATCCCGCTCGTTGACGGCGATGGCGACCCGTCAGGCGTGCTGCTGTTGATCGGCGGGATCTCCTCGGACCAGCGCCTCGACGCGCAGCGGGTCGCGTTCGCGTCGATGGTGGGACGCAGGCTCCTCGACCCGCTCGTCGACGTGGCGAGTGCCGCGCAACTGCTCGCCCGCCCCGAGGTCGCCGTCGACGACTCCCGGCGCTCGCAGCTCTCCGGCGCGGTCGTCGAGCGCTCGCATGAGGCGATATCGATGGTGCAGGACCTGTTGCTGATGGCCGATCTCGACGAGGGGACCGTCGATCTGCGGCGCGAGCCGTGCGATCCCGGAGCGCTCGTCACACGCGTGGTCAGCGGCATGGGTCCACGAGCCGAGCGCGTCGTGGTGGACTTCGATCCCGCCGTCGGCTCCGCCCAGCTCGATCCGATGCGTGTCTCGCAGGCGGTCGACACCCTTCTCGACGCGTCCCTGCGGGTGTGCCCGCAAGACACTGACGTGGAAGTGAGCGTGTATCGCGACGGCGAGGACATCGCCATCGAGGTGCGCGACCAGGGCCCCGAGGTCCTCCCCAGCGAGCGCGAGGCGATCTTCGATCGGTTCTACAACGGTCCCGATGAGCGGGGACGTCTCGATGGGGGCATCCCGCTGCACATCGTCAAAGGCGTCGCCGATCTGCACGGCGGCACGGTTCGTGCGGAGAGTGCATCTTCTGGAACCAGATTCCTGATGCGCCTGCCGGCGCTGGCCCACTAGTCCGGACAAGGATTTCGAGATGACCGACGAGAAAGAACAGCCGCTTGCCGTGCCCGCGCCCGACCCGGCGCATTCCACCGATGCGGATCAGGCGGCCCTCGTGACCCACGCCCCGCCGGCCGGCCAGGAGCCGTCGCCGGCCTCTGCGCCCGAGCCCCCCGCAGGGGGCGACAAGCGGTGGCGCGCGTGGGTGCTGGTCGGCGTGATCGCGGTGGTGTTCGTCGTGTTTGGCGTGCTCATCTACAACTCGTTCACCGTCCGGCTCGCGGCATCCAAGCAAGTCGACGCCGCCGAGGCCAAGCTCGAGAAGGTCGACGTGGTCGTGGTGCGCGTGGACAAGGTCGTGCGCTCCGAGATCACGTCGGACCTGGCCAAAGAGGCCCTCGACGCGAGCGGCGCCGTCGGTCCCGCAAGAAGCGACCTGGAGCAGATCGTCGCCGACGTCGACGAAGCGCTCCCCAACCTCACCAACGACGAGCAGAAGCGCTACAAGCTGCTGCGGGCGGCGGCGGTCGCGCGAATCGACATGCTCAAGCTCGCGCCGGTGATCCTCGCCGCCAACGTCAAGGCGTCGCAGGCCCTCGTGGCCGGTCAGGCCGGCTGGAACGGCACCCTCAACGCCGACAAGCTCTCCGACCAGGCGGTCGCGGAGTACAACAAGCTCACCAAGGGCACCGTGACCTCGTCGCAGAAGCTCAACAAGCAGGCCGCCGATGAGCTGGCCGCCGCGCGCTCGTCCTTCGTGCAGGCGGAGGCCGCGTTCCCGGAGGCCCCCTTCGAGGCCTACATCGCCTTCGTCGACGCCCGCATCGCGCTCAACAAGCTCTCGCAGCAGTCAGACGCGGCATGGCTCGCCGGCGACGTGGCCAAGGCGAACTCGATCATCGCCACCTACAACACCGAGGACAAGAAGGCGGTCGTTCTCGCCAAAGCGCTGCCGGCCACGCCCGAGCAGGCGATCGCCGACGCGTACAAGGCGCTGGCCGACAAGCCCACCGACGAGTACTACGCGGCCCGTGACGCGGCGACCAAGGCCGACCGGGCCCTGCGCGAGTTCTAGGGCCTACTCCTCGTAGCCGCTGCCCAGCGCGGCAAGCGCCCGCACGTCCAAGACGATGACCGTGGAGCCGTGCACCTCCATGATGCCGTCGTCGCGCAGCTTCGCGAACGCGCGCGACAGCGTCTCGGGCACGGTCCCGAGCGCCATCGCCAGCTCGCCCTTCTTCATGCCGAGTTCCACCTCCAGGCCGCCCGCCACCGGTCGGCCTGACTGCAGCGAGCGCTGGAAGACGTAGCGCGCGACCCGGCTCGGCACGTCGAGCGCGAGGGTCTGCACCACGCTGGTGAAGTGGACGACGCGGTTCGCCAGGTCGGCGACGAGCGTGCGCGCCAGCTGCGGCTCGCGGTCGAGCAGGTCGTAGAGCGCGCTCGTGGGCAGGCAGGCGACGGTCGCAGGCGTCGCGGTCTCGACGTGTGCCGGGTAGCGGCCGCCCGCCAGCGCGGCGACGGCTGCGAACGGGTCGCCCGCCTCGATCGTCTCGAACGTGATCTGCCTGCCATCGGCCCCGAGATAGAACGCGCGCGCCTTGCCGGTGACGACGAGGCCGAAGTCCTCGGCCGGCTCGCCTTCCACGGCGAGCGTCTCGCCGCGCTGGAGGTCGCGCACACGGGCGGAGCGCGCCAGGTCGGCCACCGCCTCGTCGCTGGCGGTGCGCCAAAGCCGACACGCTCGAAACGCGCTCCAGACGTCGGGCCGAATGTCGGTGGGGGCTCCCACGGGCGTCTCCTTCGTCGGCCGCCGGCAGACGGGTCGTGTGGCAGGTGCGGGCCGGCGTGGGTAAGTGGTGGAGGGGGACCTGCTATTCCCTACGGGATCGGTAAAGATTTCTCGCACTCTTGACCGGCGTCAAAGAACGCCGCCGTTCTCGTCACTAGTGTAGGGCTCGCAAGTCGTCGTGGCACGAGGCCACGGCGCGCACCGGGAAGGATGGCCGCAGGTGAGCGAGCGGTTCGCAGCCAGGATGCAGGACAAGAAGGTGAAGCACGACACCGCCGTGCTGGCTGACTTCGTGCAGATCTACTGCGACGGGAACCACGCTGACGCCGTCCGCCGTGCGGTTCAGACCGACGCCGCCGCTCTCGGCGTCTACGGCCGCAAGCCGCCCGTGCTGTGCGACGAGTGCGAAGCGCACCTCGCCTACGCCGAGAAGCGCCGCGCCTTTTGCCCGCACGATCCCAAGCCCTTCTGCGCGCACTGCGACACCCACTGCTACCGCCCCGAGGAGCGCACGTGGCAGCAGCAGATGATGCGCTACTCGGGCCCCAAGTCGTGGCGCAAAGGCCATGCGATCGATGGAGTCCGGCATCTGCTCGAGGGCCGAAGGTACCAGCGCAGCAAGGCCCGCGGCACCAGCGAGAAACCCCCGGCCGGCGATCCGGCCTCGAAATAGCCCCCCGCTCGAGAGGAACCCTTCAATGACCACCACCGTCACCCGCCAGATCGTCCACATCGACGACGCGCTGTGCAACGGATGCGGCGCCTGCGTCAGCCCGTGCGCCGAGGGCGCGATCCAGATCATCGACGGCAAGGCGCGCGTCGTGCGCGAGGAGCTGTGCGACGGCGCCGGCTTCTGCCTCGGCGTCTGCCCGACCGGCGCGCTCACCATCGAGACGCGTGAAGCGCCGGCGTTCGACCACGACGCCGTCGAGGAGCACGTGGCCGCCCAGCCCAAGACCTACATCGCGCAGCACTGCTTCAACTGCGGCGCGTCGGAGGACGACCGGCCGCTTCTGCCGGTCCGCACGCAGGGTACGAGCACGTGGGTGTGCACCCGCTGCCTGCCCGCCCTGATCCACGGATAGCCACGCCCGCACGTAGCCCCGCATCGATCCCGAGAGGAATCCACGATGACCCCACAGCTCACCGAGATGTTCTGCAACCAGTGCGAGCAGGCCGCACACGGCACCGGCTGCACCAAAGTCGGCGTCTGCGGCAAGGGCCCGGACGTCGCAGCGCTCCAGGACCTGCTCGTCCACGCCACCCGCGGCCTTGCGCTCGTCGCGGTGCAGGCCGAGAAGGCCGGCGTCGATACGCTGCAGGAAGGCCGCTTCACCGCCGGCGCGCTGTTCACCACGCTGACCAACGTGGACTTCGACCCCGCCACCGTCGCCGCCAAGGTCGATGAGGCCGTCGACCTGCGGACCGCGCTGATCCAGTCGGTCGCCGAGAAGGTCGGCGCCGTCGACCTCGACGACCCGCTCGCCACGCTCGACCCGGGCGATACCGTCGCGCTCAAGATCGCCGACGGCGCGCGCCTCGGCAGCCCCTGGGACACCGAGCGCGAGCTCGACATCCAGTCGCTGCAGGAGACGACGCTGTACGGCCTCAAGGGGATCGCGGCGTACGCCTACCACGCCGAGGTGCTCGGCAAGGAGGACCCGGCGATCTACTCGTACCTGTTCAAGGCGCTCGCGGCTCTGTCCGACAAGAGCCTCGGCCTGAACGAGTGGGTGGGACTCGCGCTCGAGGCCGGCGCCGTGAACCTGCGCACCATGGAGATCCTCGACGAGGCCAACACCGGCGCGTACGGGCAGCCGACGCCCACCGGCGTGACGCTCGGCCAGCGCGCCGGCAAGGCGATCCTCGTCTCCGGCCACGACCTGGCCGACCTCGCGGCGCTGCTCGAGCAGACCGAGGGCAAGGGCGTCGACATCTACACCCACGGCGAGATGCTGCCCGCCCACGCCTACCCGGAGCTCAAGAAGTACGAGCACCTCGTGGGTCACTTCGGCACCGCGTGGCAGAACCAGCACAAGGAGTTCAACGAGTTCCCCGGTGCGATCCTGCTGACCACCAACTGCCTGATGCCGCCGCGCGCGGAGTACAAGGACCGCCTGTTCACCACGGGCCCGGTCCAGTTCCCCGACGTCGCGCACGTCGAGCGCGCCGACTTCTCGGCCGTCATCGAGAAGGCGCTCGCGACCCCCGGGTTCGAGTGGGACACCGAGGTGGGCCAGGTCATGGTCGGCTTCGGCCACAACACGATCCTGTCGGTCGCCCCGACGGTCATCGAGGCCGTGAAGTCCGGCGCCATCCGCCACTTCTTCCTGGTCGGCGGCTG
>CAZCRB010000105.1:0-5700 GCA_964500985.1 uncultured Eubacteriales bacterium | reverse complement strand
GGGTGACCGGACCGTCGTAGCTCGCCCCATCGGTGACGTCGATGACGACGACGTCGGGCACGGACGTGTCGATCGTGAAGACGACCGTCTTGGTGGTGGCGTTGCCGGCCGGATCGGTGGCGGTGACGACGAGCGTGTACGTGCCGTCGGCGGTGACCTCGGTGCCGAGGGTGAACGGATCACCGTTGAGCGTGGCGGCCAGAACCGCCGTCGGGTCCGAGGAGCTCGCGTCGGGCGTCACGGCCGCCTTGTAGTGCGCGCCGTCGCTCACGCCGGTGACCGTCAGGTCGGGGGCGGTGGTGTCGGGATTGGTGGTGTCGATGGTGAACTGCAGCGTCTTGGTCGTCACGTTGCCGGCCGGATCGGTCGCCGTGACGACGAGCGTGTAGTCGCCGTCGGCGCTGACCACCGTGTCGAGCGTGAACGGATCGCCGTTGAGCGTGGCGGCCAGAACCGCCGTCGGGTCCGAGGAGCTCGCGTCGGGCGTGACCGCGCGGTCGTATACGCCGCCGTCGACGACGCCGGTCACGGTGAGGTCCGGTGCGGTGCGGTCGATGGTGAAGGTCATCGACTCGGTGGTGACGTTGCCGGCCGGATCGGTGGCGGTGACCACGAGCGTGTACGTGCCGTCGGGCGAGATCCTGGTGTCGAGCGTGTAGGGCTTGCCGTTGAGCGTGGCGCTCACGACGGCCGTCGGGTCGGTGCTCCACGCATCCGGGGTGACCGGAGTGTTGTAGAGGCCACCATCGACGACGCCGGTGACCGTGACATCAGGAGCGGTGAAGTCCAGCTCGAACGTGACGCTGGCCGTCGCGAAGTTGCCGGCGAGGTCGAATGCCGTGACCACGAACGTGTGGCTGCCCTCGTCGGTCACCTCTGCCCCGAGGACCCACGGCATGCCGTCGAGCGTGGCCGAGAGAACCGCGGTCGGGTCGGTCGACGTCGCGTCGGGGAAGACCGAGTGGTTGTAGCGTGCGCCGTCCTTGACCCCGGTGACGGTGATGTCCGGCGCCTGGGTGTCGATCGTGAACGTCAGCGTCTCGATCGTCGCGTTGCCGGACGGGTCGGTGGCGGTGACCGACAGCGTGTAGGTGCCGTCCGTGCCGATCGCGGTGCCCAAGGTGAACGGATCGCCGTTCAGCGTGGCGGTGATGATGGCCGTCGGGTCGGTGCTCGAGGCGTCCGGCGTGACGGCCGCGTTGTACAGACCGCCGTCGGCGACACCGGTGACGGTCAGGTCGGGCGCGGTGTTGTCGATCACGCTCGAATCGATCGTGAAGGTGAGCGTGACCACGGTGGCGTTGCCCGCGGCGTCGGTAGCCGTGACCTCGAGGGTGTAGGTGCCGTCAGCCCCCACCGGGGTGCCGAGCGTGTAGGGGAACCCGTTGAGCGTGGCCGTGATGACGGCCGTCGGGTCGGTCGAGCTCGCGTTGGGAGTGACCGGCTTGTTGTACAGGCCGCCGTCTGCGACGCCCGTGATCTTGAGGTCAGGCGCGGTCGCGTCGATCGTGAACGAGCGGGTCTCGGTCGTCGCGTTGCCGGCCGGGTCGGTCGCAGTCACCACGAGCGTGTAGGTGCCGTCGCTCGTGATTCCGGTGCCGAGCACGTACGGAGCGCCGTTGAGCGTGGCGGTCAGCACCGCGGTCGGGTCGGAGCTGCTCGCGTCCGGCGTGACCGGGGCGTTGTAGAGCCCACCGTCGACCACGCCGGTGACCGTGAGGTCGGGAGCGGTGGTGTCGATGGTGAAGGTCAGCGTCGCGGTCGTGGCGTTGTCTGCCGGATCGGTCGCGGTGACCACGAGGGTGTAGGTGCCGTCGGCGGTGACTGCGGTGCCCAGCGTGAACGGATCGCCGTTCAGAGTCGCGGTGAGAACCGCGGTCGGGTCGGTCGAGCTCGCGTTGGGAGTTACCGGCGCGTTGTAGAGCCCACCGTCGACCACGCCGGTGACCGTGAGGTCGGGAGCGGTGGTGTCGATGGTGAAGGTGACCGTCACGGTGGTGACGTTGCCCGCAGGGTCGGTCGCGGTGACCACGAGCGTGTAGGTGCCCTGGGCGGTTATCTCGGTGCCCGGGACGTACGGGTCGCCGTTGAGGGTGGCGACCACGGTGGCGGTCGGGTCATCGACCGTGACGCCCGGGGTCACCGGGTCGGCGGTGACATCGCCGTCGTTCACGCCGGTGACCGTGACCACGGGTGCCGTGGTGTCCACGGTGAAGGTCAGCGTCTGCGTCGTCGCATTACCGCTGGTGTCGGTGGCCGTGACCACGAGCGTGTAGGTCCCGTCGGCGGTGATCTGGGTGTCGAGCGTGAACGGATCGCCGTTCAGGGTCGCGTTCAGGACCGCGGTCGGGTCGGTGCTCGAGGCATCGGGCGTGACCGGCGCGTTGTAGAGGCCGCCGTCCACGACGCCGGTGACCGTCAGGTCGGGCCCGAGGCTGTCGATGGTGAACGTCGCCGACGCGGTGGCGGTGTTGCCCGCCTCGTCGATGGCGGTGGCCACGAAGGTGTAGGTGCCATCAGCGGAGACCTCGGTGCCGAACACGTAGGGGTCGCCGTTGAGGGTGGCCGTGACGAGCGCGAACGGATCGGTCGTCGTTGCGCCCGGCGTGACAGGCGCGTTGTAGACGCTCCCGTCCACCACGCCGGTGATGGTGACGTCCGGCGCCGTGAGGTCGAGTGCGAAGTTCACGGTCAGGGTCGAGACGTTGCCCGCCGGATCGGTGGCGACGACGGTTAGGGTGTAGAGGCCCTCGGCCGTGATCTCGGTGCCCAGCACGAACGGGTCGCCGTTGAGGTAGGCCACCACGACCGCGGTCGGGTCGTCGGTGGTCGCCGTCGGGGTGACCGGCGCGTTGTAGGCGGTATCAGGGTCGACGCCGAACAGCGAGATCGCCGGCGGCGTGGTGTCGATGGTGAACGTCAGTGCCGTGCTGGTCGCATTGCCGGCCGGATCGGTGGCGGTGACGACGAGCGTGTAGGTACCGTCGAGTCCGATTTCGGTGCCTGGCGCGAACGGATCGCCGTTCAGCGTGGCCGTAATGACAGCGGTCGGATCGGTGCTCGAGGCGCCCGGCGTGACGGCTGCGTTGTACAGCCCGCCATCGGTGACGCCGGTGACGGTCAGGTCGGGCGCGGTGGTGTCGATCGTGAACGTCACGGTCGCGACCGCGCTCTTGCCCTCGCTGTTGGTCGCAGTGACGACCAGGGTGTAGTCGCCGTCGCTCGACAGCTCCGTGCCGAGGACGTACGGGGCGCCGTTCAGCGTGGCGGTCAGGACCGCGGTCGGGTCGGTGCTGCTCGCGTCCGGCGTGACCGGCGCGCTGTAGAGCCCGCCGTCGGTGACGCCGGTGACGATCACGTCAGGAGCGGCCGAGTCGATCGTGAACGAGATCGTCGTGGTCGCGGTGTTGCCCGCGGGGTCGGTGGCGGTCACCACGAGGGTGTGAACGCCGTCGCCGACGACGGGCGTCCCCGGTACGTAGGGACCGCCGTCAAGCATGACCACCACGACAGCGGTCGGGTCATCAACAGCGACCTCAGGGGTCACAGGGCCGGCGGAAACGTCGCCATCGGTGACGCCCGTGATGGTGATGACCGGCGCGGTGGTGTCGATGGTGAACTTGACGGTCTGGGTGGTGGCGTTGCCAGCCAGGTCAGTCGCGGTGACCACGAGCGTGTAGGCATCATCGAGGCTGACGGCGGAGCCCAGGGTGAACGGGTCGCCGTTCAGGGTCGCCGTGAGTACCGCGGTCGGGTCGGTACTCGACGCGTCCGGGTTCACCGCGGCGTTGTAGAGCCCGCCGTCGGTCACGCCGGTGACCGCGAGGTCAGGCGCGGTGGCGTCGATCGTGAACTTGACCGTCTGGGTGGCCGTGTTGCCGGCAGCGTCCGTCGCGGTCACGACGAGCGTGTAGTCGCCGTCGAGGCTGACGGCGGAGCCCAGCGTGAACGGGTCGCCGTTCAGGGTTGCAGTGAGAACCGCGGTCGGGTCGGTACTCGACGCGTCCGGGTTCACCGCGGCGTTGTAGAGCCCGCCGTCGGTGACGCCGGTGACTGCGAGGTCAGGCGCGGTGGCGTCGATCGTGAACTTGACCGTCTGGGTGGTGGCGTTGCCGACGGCATCCGTCGCCTTCACCACGAGCGTGTAGTCGCCGTCGAGGCTCACTGCGCTGCCCAGCGTGAACGGGTCGCCGTTCAGGGTGGCGGTCAGCACCGCGGTCGGGTCGGTGCTCGACGCGTCCGGGTTCACCGCGGCGTTGTAGAGCCCGCCGTCGGTCACGCCGGTGACCGCGAGGTCAGGGGCGGTGGCGTCGATCGTGAACTTGACGGTCTCGGTGGCCGTGTTGCCGGCGGCATCTGTCGCGGTGACCACGAGGGTGTAGTTGCCGTCGAGGCTGACCGAGCTGCCGAGCGTGAACGGGTCGCCGTTCAGGGTTGCGGCCAGCACCGCGGTCGGGTCGGTGCTCGACGCGTCGGGGTTCACTGCGGCGCTGTAAAGCCCGCCGTCGGTGACGCCGGTGACGTTCACGTCAGGGGCGGTAAAGTCGAGCACGAAAGTGGCGCTCGCCGTGGTGAAGTTGCCCGCAAGGTCGATCGCAGTCGCGACGAACGTGTGGGTGCCTTCGTCGGTGACCTCGGCGCCCAGCGGCCACGGCATGCCGTCCAGCGTGGCCGAGACGATCGCAAGCGGGTCCGGCGAGGTCGCGTCGGGGAACACGGTGGTGTTGTAGAGCCCGCCATCGGCAACGCCGCTGACAGCGACACCCGGGTTCGTCAGATCGATCGTGAACGAAACCGTCTGGGTGGCCGTGTTGCCGGCCGGGTCGGTCGCGGTGACCACGAGCGTGTAGGCACCATCGAGGCTCACGGCGGAGCCCAGCGTGAAGGGATCACCGTTGAGGGTCGCGTTCAGGACTGCGGTCGGGTCGGTGCTCGAGGCATCGGGGTTCACTGCGGCGTTGTAGAGCCCGCCGTCGGTGACGCCGGTGACGGTCACGTCAGGCTCGGTGGTGTCGATCGTGAACTTGACCGTCTGGGTGGCCGTGTTGCCCGCCGGGTCGGTCGCCGTCACGACGAGCGTGTAGTCGCCGTCGAGGCTGACGGCGGAGCCCAGGGTGAAGGGGTCGCCGTTCAGGGTCGCGACCAGCACCGCGGTCGGGTCGGTGCTCGAGGCATCGGGGTTCACTGCGGCGTTGTAGAGTCCGGCGTCGGTGACGCCGGTGATGGTCAGGTCGGGCGCGGTGGCGTCGATCGTGAACTTGACCGTCTGGGTGGCCGTGTTGCCAGCCGGGTCGGTCGCGGTGACCACGAGGGTGTAGGCACCATCGAGGCCCACGGCGGAGCCCAGCGTGAACGGATCGCCGTTGAGGGTCGCGGCCAGCACCGCGGTCGGGTCGGTGCTCGAGGCATCGGGGTTCACCGCGGCGTTGTACAGCCCGCCATCGGTCACGCCGGTGACGGTCAGGTCGGGCGCGGTGGTATCGATCGTGAACTTGACGGTCTGCGTGGCCGTGTTCCCGGCCGGGTCGGCAGCCGTCACGACGAGCGTGTAGGAACCCGCGGCGGCGACCTCGCTGCCCAGGGTGAACGGATCGCCATTCAGGGTGGCGGCCAGGACCGCGGTCGGGTCGGTGCTTGACGCGTCGGGGTTCACCGCGGCGTTGTAGAGCCCGCCGTCGGCTACACCGGTGACGGTCACGT
>CAZCRB010000104.1:0-5718 GCA_964500985.1 uncultured Eubacteriales bacterium | reverse complement strand
CAGGCGACCCGCGCCGCGGTCGAGGAGGGCATCGTCGCCGGCGGTGGCGTGGCTCTCGTCGACGCTCTTCCCGCGCTCGAGAAGGTCGAGTGCATCGATGCTGACGAGATGGTCGGCGTCAACATCATCAAGAAGGCGCTCATCGAGCCGCTCAAGACGATCGCCGGCAACGCCGGGTTCGAGGGCTCCGTCGTCGTCGAGAAGGTCCGCGAGAAGGCCACCAAGGGTTACGGCCTGAACAGCGCGACCGGCGAGTGGGGCGACCTGATGGCCATGGGCGTCATCGACCCGGTCAAGGTCACCCGCTCGGCGCTGCAGAACGCCGCGTCGATCGCCGCGCTCATCCTCATCACCGAGGCCGCCGTCAACGACATCCCCTCCAAGGACGATGCCGCTGCCGCGATGGCCGGCATGGGCGGCATGGGCGGGATGATGTAGGGCTTCGCCCCACATCCTCGCTTCACGCACATCAAGAAGGGCCCCGGCGACGTCGCCGGGGCCCTTCTGCTTGCACGCGCGTCCTACTGCTCAGGCGTCTCGGGCGCCGGTATCCCCGTTAGCGCCAGGGTGCGCTCGGCCACGTCTCGGGCGGCCCACGGCCGCGCCAGCGACTCCGCGGCCGCGCGCATCGCCGCCAGACGCTTGGGCTTGCTGATCGCCTTGCGCGCCCACTCGGCGAGAAGGCGGGGGTCCTCGGAGTACAGAGCGGCGCCGGCCGCGGTCAGCGCCGAGGCGTTGGCCTTCTCCTGGCCCACGGCCGGGCCGATGAGCACGAGCGGGACGCCGACGTCGACGCATTCGGCACAGACCAAGCCGCCCGGCTTGGCCAAGACGAGGTCGGCGCACGCCATCAGCGGGGCCATGTTCTCGACGAAGCCGAGCACCTGGACGTTCGTCGTGCCAAAGCCCGCGGCGCGCGAGCGCATCGCCGTGGCGAATTCGTCATCGCGCCCGCAGACGACCACGACGGAGGTGTCGGGCAGCGAGGCGAGCGCCGGCAGCGACACGGCGAGCGACTCCTTGAAGCGCGCGTAGGGTCCGGGCATCGTCGAGCCGGCGAGCGCGAGGACCACGCGCTTGTCCTCCGGCAGCTCAAAGTGCCGGCGGGCGGCCGCCCGGTCGTACTCGAGCGTGAACTGCGGCCTGACCGGCACGCCGGTCACGACGACCGTCTCGGGCTCGGTGCCGCGCGCGACGACCTCGGTTCGCGAAGGTTCGTCGGCGACGCAGAACAGTGCCGCGTCGCGGCGCGGCCAGAATCCGTGAACGCCGAAGTCGGTCGTCACGCTCACGAGCTTGGTGCGCAGCGATCCCCGCCGCAGTGCGCGGGCGGCGACCACGGCGGGGCCGGCGTGCGTGCACACGACGGCCGCGGGCTGTGTCGACTCGAGGGCGGCTCGGAACCGGCGGTAGTTCCACGAGAGGAACGGCCCGGCGAGCGCGCGAGAGAGACGCCCGAGACCGGCGCTGCGCCACATCGCGTCGTAGAGCCGCGCGGTGGGACCGGTGAACGTCGTGGTCAGGGCGTCGCCGTCGGCCCGGTACGAGCCGTACTCGAGCATGTCGAGCACCTCGACCGAAACGCGCTCGCCGCCCAGCTCGCTCAGCTCGCGCGCTACCGCCTCGGCTGCGACCCGGTGTCCCGAGCCGACCGACGCATGTGCGACCACGATACGGGCGGGTGCGTCCATGGGTGGTACTATACAGCAGTCCCGCAGCGCCCATTGCGCCGCTGACCTGCACAAAGGAGCATCACCCGTGGCACTTTCGATCGGTATCGTCGGCCTTCCCAACGTCGGTAAGTCGACGCTGTTCACCGCGCTTACCAAGAACCAGGTGGATGCCGCGAACTACCCGTTCGCGACCATCGAGCCCAACACCGGTATCGTGCCGGTGCCCGACGCACGTCTCGGCGCGCTCGCCGAGATCGTGGTACCCCAGCGCATCCTGCCCGCGACCGTCGAGTTCGTCGACATCGCCGGCCTCGTGAAGGGCGCGAGCGAGGGCGCGGGTCTGGGCAACAAGTTCCTCGCCAACATCCGCGAGTGCGACGCCATCGCCGAGGTCGTGCGCTTCTTCGCAGACGAGAACGTCATCCACGTCGACGGCAAGGTCGACCCGGCCTCCGATGTCGAGACCATCAAGCTCGAGCTCATCTTCGCTGACATGGCGACCGTCGAAAAGGCGATCGTGCGCTTCACCAAGGAGCTCAAGGGCGACAAGACCGCCCAGGCGCGCATCGATCTGGCGAAGCGGATGCTCGCGCACCTCGAGCAGGGCCACCGCGCCCGCAGTCTCGAGATGACCGCCGACGAGATCGCCGTGATGCAGACGCTGCACCTGTTGACGATGAAGCCGATGCTCTACGTCGCCAACGTCGACGAGGACCAGCTCAGTGCGCAACTGCCCGAGATCGACGGCGTGCGCCCCATCCCGATCTGCGCGAAGGTCGAGGCCGACCTGGCCGAGCTCGACGCCCAGGAGGCCGCCGAGTACCTGGAGTCGATGGGCCTTGAGGAGCCGGGCCTGAACACGCTGATCCGTGAGGCGTACCGACTGCTGGGGTTGCAGAGCTACTTCACCGCGGGCGTTCAGGAGGTGCGAGCGTGGACGGTGCCGGTCGGTGCCAAGGCGCCGCAGGCGGCCGGTGTAATCCACACCGACTTCGAGCGCGGATTCATCAAAGCCGAGGTCATCAGCTTCGAGGACTATGTCGCGCTGGGCGGGGAGAAGGGCGCCAAAGAGGCCGGCAAGATGCGCCTCGAGGGCAAGGAGTACGTCATGGCCGACGGCGACGTGGTCCACTTCAAGTTCAACGTGTAGCGCCCCGCACACTCGCCGTTCGCAGAATCGGGCGGACGATTATGCCCGTGGCGGTTCACGAACACGCGCCTCTGCTCTAGAATGTCGCCACCGGGAGCGCGTTCCGTACGCGGTTCGCGATCCGGGGCGAGGCTCGCAGCACTTCATCGGACCAGGCATCGCCGCTCGATTCTCGGCGGAAGCATGCCTGGTCTCGTCGTATCCTCGCCCCCTCCGGCCCTGCAGGTGACAAGTGCCCTCACGGGCTTTGGTGATCGAGGAGGCAGCAGAGAGCATGGAGATCGAGATCGGACGAGGTAAGACCGCTCGCCGCGCGTACGGATTCGACGACATCGCGATCGTGCCGTCGCGGCGCACCCGCGACCCGCGTGACGTCGACATCACGTGGAGCTTTTCGTTCAAGGACCGTGACTACACCTTCCCGCTGCCCGTGCTGGCATCTGCGATGGACGGCGTCGTCGACCCGAACTTCGCGATCACCATGGGCAAGCTCGGTGGCCTCGCGGTGCTCAACCTCGAGGGTATCCAGACCAAGTACGCCGACCCGGCGCCGCAGCTCGATCTGATCGCCTCGTTCGACAAGGAAGAGGCGACCGGCAGGATGCAGCAGATCTACGCTGCCGAGGACGTCAAGCCCGAGCTGATCACCCAGCGCATCAAGGAGATCAAGGCCGGAGGCGTGCTGGCCGCCGCGTCGCTGACGCCGCAGAACGTCGAGCGCTTCATCGGCCCCGCCATGGACGGCGGCCTCGACATCCTCATCATCCAGGGCACCGTCGTGAGCGCCGAGCACGTCTCGACCTACGACAAGCCGCTCGACCTGAACGCGTTCGTCGAGTCGCTCGACATCCCCTGCATCATCGGTGGCTGCTGCAGCTACCAGGGCGCGCTGCACCTCATGCGCGCCGGCGCCGTGGGCGTCCTCGTGGGTGTCGGCCCCGGCCACGCCTGCACCTCGCGCCGCGTGCTCGGCATCGGCGTGCCGCAGGCGACCGCTATCGCTGATGCCGCCGCCGCGCGCACCCGCTACCTCGAGGAGACCGGCAAGTACGCGCACGTCATCGCCGACGGTGGCATGCGCACCGGCGGCGACCTGGCCAAGGCCGTCGCGGTCGGCGCCGACTCGGTCATGATCGGCTCGCCGCTCGCCAGCGCCTCCGAGGCCCCCGGCCGCGGCTACCACTGGGGCATGGCGACCTTCCACCCCGACCTGCCCCGCGGCACCCGCGTTCGCGCCGGTGTGACCGGTACGCTCGAGGAGATCTTGCTCGGCCCCGCGCACCAGAACGACGGCACCCTCAACCTTCTCGGCGGCCTGCGCACCTCGATGTCGACGTGCGGCTACGAGAACCTCAAGAGCTTCCAGAAGGCCGAGGTGCTCGTCGCACCGTCGCTTCAGACCGAGGGCAAGGTCCTGCAGAACACCCAGGGCGTCGGGATGGGCCGTTAGTGTCGACCTACCACGACAGTCAGGCGACCGTCTTCGTCCTGGACTTCGGTGCCCAGTACGCGCAGCTCATCGCCCGCCGCGTGCGTGAGGCCCGCGTCTACTCGGAGATCGTGCCCTTCGACATCACCGCCGAGGAGGTCGCACGCCGTTCGCCGGCCGCGATCATCCTGTCCGGCGGCCCCGCCTCGGTCTACGCCGAGGGCGCGCCGCACATGGACCCGGCGATCCTCGAGCTCGGCATCCCGATCCTCGGGTTCTGCTACGGCATCCAGGAGATGGCGCTGCGCCTCGGTGGCGAGATCCCCAAGACCGACATCGGCGAGTACGGGTTCGCCGAGCTCACCGTCACGGTGCCGGGTTCGGCGCTCTTCGCCGGTGTGGCCGAGACGTCGCAGTGCTGGATGAGCCACCGCGACTCGGTGGGCACCGTGCCCGCCGGTTTCACCGTGACCGCCCAGACCGGCACCACCGCGGTCGCGGCCATGGAGGACCCGGAGCGCAAGCTCTACGCCACCCAGTTCCACCCCGAGGTCGCGCACACCGAGTACGGCCAGCAGATCATCAAGAACTTCCTGCACGACATCGCCGACATCCCCGCCACCTGGACGATGCTCAACATCATCGAGGAGACGGTCGACGCGATCCGTGCCCAGGTCGGCACCGACCGCGTGATCTGCGGTCTGTCCGGCGGCGTGGACTCGAGCGTCGTGGCGGCCCTGCTGCACCGCGCGATCGGTGACCAGCTGACGTGCATCTTCGTCGACCACGGCATGCTGCGCCTCAACGAGGCCGAGCAGGTCGTGCACGCGTTCCGCGACAACTTCCACGTCAATCTCGTCCACGTCGACGCCGAGGAGCGCTACCTCACGCTCCTTGCCGGCGTGAGCGACCCCGAGCGCAAGCGCCACATCATCGGCGAGGAGTTCTGGCAGGTCTTCTTCGAGGAGGCGACCAAGCTCGAGGGTGTGAAGTACCTCGCGCAGGGCACGCTGTATCCGGACGTCATCGAGTCCGGCAACAAGCACGCCGCCAAGATCAAGAGCCACCACAACCTGATCCCGTTCCCCGAGGGCGTGCACTTCGACCTGATCGAGCCGCTCAAGGCGCTGTTCAAAGACGAGGTCCGCGCCGTGGGCTCCGAGCTCGGCCTTCCCGACGAGATCGTCCATCGCCAGCCGTTCCCGGGCCCGGGCCTGGCCGTGCGCATCATCGGTGACATCACCCACGAGAAGCTCGAGAAGCTGCGCCGTGCCGACGCGATCGTGCGCGAGGAGATCGGCGAGTGGGACACCGGCCGCGAGGTCTGGCAGTACTTCGCCGTGCTTCCCGACATCAAGTCGGTCGGCGTCATGGGCGACGAGCGCACCTACGAGAACCCGATCATCATCCGGGCGGTCGCCTCGGCCGACGCCATGACGGCGGACTGGGCGCGCCTGCCGCACGAG
>CAZCRB010000103.1:0-5839 GCA_964500985.1 uncultured Eubacteriales bacterium | reverse complement strand
GCGTCATGTGCTACGAGGGCATGATCGTGGGCGAGCACGCCAAGAGCGGCGACCTGGTCGTCAACGTCGCGAAGGCCAAGCAGCTCTCGAACATGCGCGCGTCGTCGGCCGACAAGGGCATCATCCTCGCCCCGCCGATCACGTTCACGCTCGAAGAGGCCCTCGAGTACATCGAGGACGACGAGCTCGTGGAAGTGACCCCCAAGTCGATCCGCCTGCGCAAGCGCCTGCTCAACGAGAAGGACCGCAAGCGCGCGAAGTAGTCGCGAGTCCCACACGTAGGAACTGCGAGAGGCCGGGAGCGATCCCGGCCTCTTTGTATTGTCAGACCGCTCGCGTAGCTGCACCGCCGGGCGAGCCGCTTGCGACGTTCAATCTTGACGGTGGTAAGTTGACGGTGTAAAGATAGGCCATCAGCCAATCGTCACGTACTGGGGAGCCGGAACATGTCACGCACGTCGCAGGGAACGCCAGTGACCGCAGGGATACTCCTGCCATGAGCGCCGCCAAGGATGCCTACCACCACGGCGACCTGCGGCGCGCGCTCATGGACGAGGCGCTTCTCGTCATCGGGGAGCGGGGCGTCGAGGGGCTGTCGCTGCGCGACGTCGCGGCGCGCGTCGGCGTGAGCCACGCGGCCCCGTACCATCACTTCTCGGACAAGACGGCGCTTGTTCGCGCGCTCGCCTACGAGGGGATGGCGCTTCTCGACGAGCGCATGGCTCAGGCCGAGGAGGCCGCGGGCGACGACGCGGCCGCGCGCCTGCTCGGCATCGGCATGGCATACGTGACCTTCGCGGTCGAGCGGCCCGACTACTATGCGGCGTTCAACGCCCCTGAGGTCAGCGGTCCCGAGGCGCAGCGCAACGCGCCGGAGCCGCACGAGGAGCACGGCACCACGTGGGAGCGCCTCGTCGGGGGGATCGTCGCGTGCCAGCGGTCGGGGGTCCTTGCGCCCGGCGACCCGATCATCGTGGCGGTGCACTACTGGTCTCTCGTGCACGGGCTTGCCGAGCTGTGGCGCAACGGGCCGCTGTCGCTGCTGCCGCAGGCCGCCGGCGGGCTCGAGCCCCTGGCGCGCGAGGTCCTTCTGAGCGCCCTCGGTACCGCCGGGGACGCTGCCGGGCCGACCGCCACCGGTTCAAACGCCGATTCCGAGGAGATCTGACATGAGTGTGTTGTTCAAGCCGCTTCCGCGTCGGCAGGCGATCCGCCGCACGCTGCTGCTGCTCTCGTTCGTGGCGTTCCCCGTGACGATGAACTACCTGTCGCCCTACGTGATCATCGACGGCGCGTTTCAGGGGATCGTGAGCGGGAGCGCCCTGGTGTTCGCCTCGATGTTCGTGGGCTCGCTGCTGCTGGGCCGCCTGTGGTGCGGCTGGGTCTGCCCGGCGGCCGGCATGCAGGAGCCGCTCCTGCGCGTGAACGGAAAGCGGGTGGGTCCGCGAGCCGACATCGTCAAGTGGGTCATCTGGTTCGTCTGGATCGGCGTGATCGTCATGGGCGTTGTGCGTGCGGGTGGCTACACGGCCATCGACCCGTTCCACCTCACCGAGAACGGCATCTCCGTCCAGGGGTCGCCCGACCGGCCGATCGTGTTCGCCTACCTGATCTACTTCATCGTCGTGTTGACGTTCATGGGGCTGTCGCTCGCCTTTGGGCGGCGCAACGGGTGCCACACGATTTGCTGGATGGCGCCGTTCATGATCCTGGGACGGGGAGCCCGCAACCGCTTGGGGGCGTGGCCGTCGCTGCGGCTCGTCAGCGAGCCCGCGCGGTGCACGCACTGCCACGCCTGCACGCAGTCGTGTCCGATGAGCATCGACGTCGAGCGGCTCGTGGAGACCGGATCGGTCGAGCACCCGGAGTGCGCCCTGTGCGCGACCTGCGCGGACGCGTGCCCGGCCAAGGTCATCCGCTACTCGTTCTCGTCCGGCCGGTAGGGCCCACACGCTTTTCGCGCGACGTGCGCGGGCTGCCGCGGTTACAGCTCGTTGGCCGGCAGGTCCCGGAGGCGCTCCGCGAACGCCATGAACCGCCAGGCGTCGGTGAAGTCCGAAGCGATGCCCAGCGAGACCCGGATCGTGTTGGGCACCTTGCCCGTCGCGTCCTCGATGATGCGCTGGCACTCGGCGAGGGTGACGGGCATCTCGGGCTGGGCGAAGCAGCTCTCCATGTCGTCGCGCGTGATGGCGTGTGCGATCTCGCCGTCGCCGGGATTGCAGAAGCACCCCGTGCGCACGCTGATCCGCTCACGCCCCGCGAGCTCCTCGACGCGGTAGACGTCGTAGACGGCACCGGCGGGATCGAGCAGGTAGAACGCGATGGTCGAGCCGCGCCGGTCCATGGTGTCGGGCCCAAAGACGCGCACCATCGGCGCCCCGTTCGAGTGGCGCAGCGCGCCCATCTCTCCGAGAAGCCAGGTGGCGAGAGACTCGACCCGGGCGTGGACCGTGTCTATCCCAACGGACGTGAGGTGTTCGAGTCCGATGGTGACCGCCGGGAGACCGAGGTAGTCCACCGTGCCGTCCTCGAAACCGGTGTGTCCGGGAGCGAGGTGGTGCCAGCCGTCGCCCTGCACGCTCGCGAGCGTGATGGTGCCGCCGGCGAACCAGGGGCGGCGCAGCTTGGCGAGCGCCTCGTGCCGCGCGATGAGCGCTCCGGTGCCCGTCGGGTAGCCGAACATCTTGTAGAACGAGAGCGGCACGTAGTCCGGCTGCACCACCGAGAGGTCGAGACGGTTGGTGGGGGCGAACGCCGCCGAATCGAGCAACACGTCCCAGCCGTGCTCGTGGGCGAGGTCGACCCACTCGAGCGGGTGCTGGACACCGGAGAAGTTCGACTGCGCCGGGAACGCGAACAGGCGTGACGGTCCGCAGCTCTCGCAGGAGAGGTGATGCTCGACGATCTCGCCGTCGAGGCGCAGGTCGGGGTTGCGCACCGGCGCGTACACCACCTCCGCACCCCGGGCGCGGGCGAACTCGCGCACGCCGTTGACCGAGTTGTGGTTGTCGTAGCTCAGCAGGTACGTGCCCCCGGGCTCGAAGGGGTACGACTCGCCGACGAGCTTGAGGGCCCCGCTCGCGTTGGCCGTGAAGACGACGTCGTAGAGGGCCGGGTCGGCGTTGAAGTAGTCCAGCACGGCCGCCCGCGCGGAGTCCACGAGCTCGGTCGCCGCAAGCGAAGTCGGGTTGTGCGAGTGCGGGTTGCCGTAGATGCCCTGGGAGAGCAGTCCCTGGTGGCGGTCGAGCTGCGACTGCGCGTACAGGCCGCCACCGGTGTAGTCGAGGTACGTATGGCCTTGTCCGTCGAGCCGCGCGTAGTCGCCCGTCCGCAGGCGCTCGATCGCGGCTGCGTCGTAGCCCGGATGGGCGGCGCGGAACTCGGCGAAGGCGGCCTCGCGGCGGGTCGGGTCGTAGCGATGCTCGGGCGCGCTCATGTGTTCTCCAGCGTCATCGGGGCGGCACCGAGATGATACGCGCGGCCCGACCGCTTGTCATACCCCGCGGGGCATCTGTTGGGAGGTGTCGTTGCCCCGGCATTGGCACGAATCGTGCTCTTGAATCCTGACAGAACCAGTAAGGATTTGGCGATTCGCACCGATTCGCCTGAGAGGGGTCGAGATGAGCAAGGTAGTCACGTTCGCGCTTGCGATGGTGCTTGCCCTCGTCGTCGCCGCACCGGCGTTCGCGACGGGCGCCGGCAAGGACTTTGGCCAGCATCACGCCACACACGCCCAGGAGATGGGTGGATTCACCGGCGCCGAGAATCCCGGCGTCATGCACAAGGGCTTCTCCGGCTGGACCGGCATGTAGCCGAAATCGTCACACGCAGCACCAGCGCCCGCTCTCGCAACGCGAGGGCGGGCGCTGTCGTTACGGCTGCTGCTGTCGCGTCAGTGGCGCACCCGGCGCAGGGTCTGAGCGTTGAGAGCGACGATGACGGTCGAAGCCGACATCAGAATCCCGCCCAACGCAGGGCTGAGCACGATTCCATAGCTGGCCAACGCGCCGGCGGCCAAAGGGATCGCGATGACGTTGTAGCCGGTCGCCCACGCAAGATTCTGGGCCATCTTCCGGTAGGTCGCGCGGGCCAGCGTGATGACCGCGGAGACGTCGCCCGGGTCACTGCGAACGAGGACGACGTCGGCCGTGGCGACTGCCACATCCGTCCCGGCACCGATCGCGATCCCCACATCGGCCGTCGCTAGCGCAGGTGCGTCGTTGACGCCGTCTCCGACCATGGCGACGACCCTGCCCTCGTCACGGACTCCCTGGACGATCTCGGCCTTGCGGGCGGGGAGCACCTCGGCGAAGTAGCGGTCGATGCCCAGCTGGTTGGCGATCCGTTCGGCCACCGCAGTGCTGTCGCCCGTGAGCATCAGCGGTTCGATCCCCATCCCGCGCAGGTCGCCGACCGCCTCTGCCGAGGCCGGCCGGGCGACGTCGGTGAGCGCAATCGCCCCGACGACCTCCCGGTCAGTCATAACGAAGACGACGGTGCTGCCGCCAGGCGAGAGGTACGGGACCTCGCCGGGGGGAGCGATTCCGGATTCGACGAGGTAGCCCGGGCTGACGACGAGCACCTCGCGACCGTCGATGAGTCCGCGCGCACCCTTGCCCGGAATGGCCGTGAACCCGGTAACGTCCTGCTTCACGGGTGCGGCGTCTGCGATGGCGCGGGCGATGGGGTGCTCGGAGAACTGCTCGATCGAACCCGCGAGCGCGACCACTTGCTCCGCGGGTACGTCGGCCAGCGCGACGACCTTCTCGATGCCAAAACGCCCGAGCGTGAGCGTGCCGGTCTTGTCGAAGATGACGCTGTCGATCAGGCGAGCGTTCTCGAAGGCCAGACGGTTGCGCACGAGAAGCCCGTTCTGTGCGCCGATCGTCGTCGAGATCGCGACCACGAGCGGGATAGCCAGCCCGAGCGCGTGCGGACAGGCGATCACCATTACCGTGACCGCGCGTTCCATCGCGTACGCGACCGGCATGCCGGCAGCCATCCAGGCGACGAAGGTGAGCAGCCCGCCCCCCAGCGCGACGATCGTCAGCCACATCGCGGCGCGGTCGGCCAGGTCCTGGGTGCCCGACTTCGACTCCTGGGCCTCTCGGACGAGCTCGATGACCTGGGACAGGAACGACTCCGCTCCTGTCCGGGTGACCGAGACGACGAGGGCGCCTTCGCCGTTGAGCGCTCCGCCGATGACCGAGTCACCGGGCACCTTGCTGACCGGCGTGCTCTCTCCGGTGAGCATGGACTCGTCCACCGAAGTGGCGCCTTCGATGACGTCGCCGTCTGCCGGCACCTTCTCCCCGGGCCTGACCACCACGAGGTCGCCAGCGCGCAGGGCCTCCACTTCGACGTCACGCGTGCTGCCGTCGGGCTCGCGGCGGTGTGCCTGTGAGGGCATGAGCCGCGCGAGCGACTCGAGTGCCTTTGAGGCGTCACCGACCGAGCGCATCTCGATCCAGTGTCCGAGCAGCATGATGTCGATCAGCGTCGCCAACTCCCAGAAGAACGGCATCCCCTCGAGCCCAAAGACGGTCGCTGCGCTGTAGACGTAGGCAACGCTGATCGCCACGGCCACCAGCGTCATCATGCCGGGCCGTCGCGCCCTGAGCTCGCGAACGAGCCCCCGCAGAAACGGCGCGCCGCCGTAGACGTACAGAACCGTCGAGAGCCCGAGCAGGACCCACTGTGCGGCCGGAATCGTCAGGATGTGGCCGTGGGGGACGAGTGGCGGTCCCGGCGAGATGGCGATGACGGGCACGGTCAGGGCGAGGCAGACCCAGAACCGCCGTCGGAAGTCGGCCACGGAGTGTCCCTCGTGCCGTCC
>CAZCRB010000102.1:0-5872 GCA_964500985.1 uncultured Eubacteriales bacterium | reverse complement strand
CGGGGCGGCTACGGTGCTCGCAGTACCAACGCTCCTCCTCGGAGAAGATGCGCTCCTTGAGGCGCGGACGCCGCGCGAGAGCAGCAGCCATCCGGTCGATCTCGACGATGTCTACCCCGAGCCCGAGGACCGCCATGCGCTACTCCACCGTCACAGACTTGGCGAGGTTGCGCGGCTGGTCGACGTTGCATCCCCGCAGCTTCGCGATGTAGTACGACAGCAGCTGCAGCGGCACGGAAGCGGGAATCGCCGAGAGCGCCTCGCTCGTGCGCGGGATCTGCAAGACGTGCTCGGCGTGCTGGCGGATGTCCTCGTCGCCGGCGGTGGCGACCACGATCACGTTGGCGCCGCGGGCACGCACCTCCTGGATGTTGCTCACGACCTTCTCGTAGGTGTGGCCCTGCGTGGCCACGACGACCACGGGCACCTCGTCGGTGATGAGCGCGATGGGGCCGTGCTTCATCTCGCCGGCAGCATAGGCCTCCGCGTGGATGTAGCTGATCTCCTTGAGCTTGAGCGCGCCCTCCATGGCGACCGGCACGCCGATGCCACGCCCGAGGAACAGCGAGCTCGACGCGGTCTTGTACGCCTCGGCGCACTCCTGCAGGTCGGTGAGGTCGGCGAGGATCGCGTCGACGACATCCGGGACACGCGACAGCTCCTGGAAGTGGGTCTCGATCTGCTCGGCCCCGAGCGTACCCTTCGCCTGGGCGAGCTTGAGCGCCAGAACGGTCAGCGCGGCGATCTGGGCGGTGAACGTCTTGGTCGCCGCGACGCCGATCTCGGGTCCCGCGTGCGTGTAGAGCACGCCGTCGGACTCGCGCGTGACCCGGCTGCCGACGACGTTGGTGATGGCGATGACCTTGGCGCCGCGATCGCGGGCCTCGCGCACGCCGGCAAGCGTGTCGGCGGTCTCGCCGGACTGCGTGATCGCGACGACGAGGGTCTCCTCGTCCACGATCGGGTCGCCGTAGCGGAACTCGCTCGAGACCTGGACTTCGACGGGGATGCGCGCCCACTGCTCCACGAGGTTCTTCGCCACGAGCCCCGCATGGTAGCTCGTGCCGCACGCGATGATGTAGACCCGGTCGATCGAGGCGACCTGCTCGGGCGTCATCGCGAGCTCGGAGAGCTGGATCTCGCCGTCGACCAGGCGGCCGCGCAGCGTCTCGCGCAGCGCCTTGGGCTGCTCGTAGATCTCCTTGAGCATGAAGTCCTCGTAGCCGCCCTTCTCGGCGGCATCGAGATCCCACTCGACGTGCATCGTCTCGGGCTCGACCGGGTTGAGCTCGAGGTCGAAGACGGCGACGTGACCGGCGGTCACCACGGCGATCTCGTCGTCGTGCAGCGCGACGATCTCGCGGGTGTACTCGAGCACGGCGGGGATGTCGCTCGCGACGATGTTCTCACCCTCGCCGGCCCCGATGATCAGCGGGGACTCCTTGCGTGCCGCGATGATCGTGTCCGGGTGGTCAAGGTGCACGACACCGAGAGCGTAGGCGCCCTCGAGCCGCTGGATGGTCTTGGCGACGGCGCGAGCAAGGTCGCCCTCGTAGTAGCTCTCGACGAGGTGCGCGACGGTCTCCGTGTCGGTCTCCGAGCGCAGGATGTGACCGTTGGAGGCGAGCTCCTCGCGCAACTCCAGGTAGTTCTCGATGATCCCGTTGTGGACCACCGCGATGCGGCCGGTGCAGTCCACGTGGGGATGCGCGTTGTCTTCGCTCGGCTTGCCGTGGGTCGCCCAGCGGGTGTGTCCGATGCCGATGCTTCCCGCGACGGGCGCTGCATCGAGCGCGTTGCGCAGGTTGACCAGCTTACCGACGCGGCGCGAGACGGTCAGGTCGCCGCCCTCGATGATGGCGACACCCGCCGAGTCATAGCCGCGGTACTCGAGTCGAGCGAGGCCGCCGAGCAACACGTCGCTTGCCTGGCGAGGTCCGATGTATCCAACGATTCCGCACATAGGCGTAGTCAGCCCTTCAGTAGGGTTCAGGTCAGGTGGGTGGCGCGTCCCGCTGCGCGCGATCGGGCGCAGGTCTGGGCGCCACTGATGGTGCGGGAACCGGAGTCCGCTGCCGCTTTGTCCCCACGGTCACCCGTGGGCTTTGTCGGCAACGTCACGACCGTCCGTACGGCCGGAGGGCCATCCGCCGAATCTTTCGATCGGCCCTCTCCTCGTCGACCAGCCCCGCGAGCGCGTCGCTCGCACAACACCGTGTCAGCGGTGTCCGGCAGGTCCTGGCGCTTGTGGTGCGGCTCAGGCGCTATGGGCGTCTCCCCTCGTCCGGAATACGTCGCGCCCATGATACCAGCACGCCAAGACGCGTGCGGTGACGGGGCGGTGACGGGTGGCCTACCCCAGCTCCGCCTCGACGACCGCCACTAGCCCGTCCGCGACCTCGCGTGCCTCTCCCTCATCGGCCGCCTCGACCATCACGCGCACCAGCGGCTCGGTGCCCGATGCGCGCACGAGCACGCGGCCCGTCTCGCCCAGCCGGGCCTCGGCGGAGCGGATGGCGTCGGCGAGCGCGGCGCTGGTCGCCAAGCGGGTCTTGTCGGACACGTGGACGTTGACCAGCACCTGCGGATAACGGCTCATCACCATCTTGAGCTTGGACAGCGGCGAACCGGTCGCCTTGACGACGCTCGCCAGCTGCAGCGCCGTCACGAGTCCGTCGCCGGTCGTGTTGTGGTCGAGGAAGATGATGTGCCCGGACTGCTCGCCGCCGAGGTTGGCCCCCATGGCCTGCATCTCCTCGAGCACGTAGCGGTCTCCGACCTTCGTCTTCACGAACGAGACGCCCCGCTCGCGCATCGCGATCTCGAACCCGAGGTTGGCCATCACCGTGGAGACGACCGTACCCTTCGCAAGCGTCCCCGCCTCGTGCATGCGGGCGGCGCAGATCGCCATGATCTGATCGCCGTCGACCTCAGCGCCGGTCTCGTCGACCGCGAGCATCCGGTCGGCGTCCCCGTCGTGAGCGATGCCGAGGTCGAAACCACCGGCCCGCACGAGTTCGGCGAGCGGCGCCAGATGCGTCGAGCCGCAGCCAACGTTGATGTCCATGCCGTCCCAGTCGCAGTTCACGACCTCGACGTCGACACCGAGGCGACGCATGGCCTCGGGCGTGGCCACGCTCGCCGCCCCGTGGCCGCAGTCGACCGCGATACGCAGACCGGTCAGGTCGCCTGCGACCGTCTGGACGGCGTGCGCGATGTAGCGCTCGGCGGCATCGTCGAGGCGCTCCACGCGTCCCACGCCCGCCCCGGTCGGCCGCTCCCAGTCGCGGGCCTCGCTGCAGAAGCGCTCGATCTCGTCCTCGAGATCGTCGGGGAGCTTGAAGCCCTCTCGGCTGAACAGCTTGATGCCGTTGTACTCCGGCGGGTTGTGCGATGCGGAGATGACCACACCGCCGTCGGCGCCGAGCTCGCGCACGAGATGCGCGACAGCCGGGGTCGGGACGATCCCGCAGCAGATGGCGTCCGCACCCCCCGCGGTGATACCTGCCAGCAGCGCGGCCTCGAGCATCTCGCCGCTGCGACGCGTGTCACGGCCCACCACGAGACGTCCGCGCCCACGGTCACCAAGGAAGTGACCGGCCGCCTCCCCGAGGCGAAACGCGAGTTCGGGTGTGAGTTCGGCGTTCGCGACCCCGCGCACGCCGTCGGTACCAAAGAGCCGTGCCCCCATGAGTAACCTCCCGGACGAGAAACGGGGCCCGCCACAGTGGCGAGCCCCGTTCGGTTCGATCTGTAGGCCTGCGGTTCCTAGCGCTTCGAGAACTGCGGGCGCTTGCGGGCCTTCTTCAGGCCGTACTTCTTGCGCTCGACCATACGCGGGTCGCGGCGCAGCAGGCCGGCCTTCTTGAGCTCGCCACGGTAGTCGTCGCCGGCCTCGAGCAGCGCGCGGGCGATGCCCAGGCGCAGAGCGCCGGCCTGACCCGAGATGCCGCCGCCGTGCAGGGTGCCGATGACGTCGAAGCGACCGACGGTCTCGGTGACCTTGAACGGGGTGGTTGCGAAGTTCACGAGGGCCTCGCGGCCAAAGTACTCGACGGCGGGCTTGCCGTTGAGCGTGACGGTGCCGGTGCCCGGAACGAGTCGCACGCGCGCGACGGCGTTCTTGCGGCGGCCGGTGCCGAGGTAGACAGCTTTGTTCTCAGCCATGCGCTAGCCCTCCAGCGTGATCTGACGAGGCATCTGAGCCTGGTGCGGATGCTCCGGACCGGCGTAGACCTTGAGCTTCTTGCCCATGGCACGACCGAGCGTGTTCTTGGGGAGCATGCCCTTGACGGCCTTCTCGATGATCCGCTCGGGGTGCTTCGCCATCATGCGGGCGAAGGACACCTCCTTGAGACCACCGGGGAAACCGCTGTGGGAGTAGTAGTTCTTCTGAGCGGCCTTGTTGCCGGTCAGGCGGATCTTGTCGGCGTTGATGACAACGACGAAGTCGCCGGTGTCGACGTGCGGAGTGTACTGCGGCTTGCGCTTACCCTTCAGGATCTGCGCAACCTCGCTTGCGAGGCGGCCGAGCACCATGTCCGTGGCGTCGACGAGCAGCCACTCGCGCTCGACTTCGCCGGGCTTGGCATGGTAGGTCTTCACGAAGTCCTCCAACTAGGGTTCAACGTATCATTGTTCGTGTCACGGGGCAGTTGGAAACGAACCCTGCCATTCTATCCGCGGACACGGGGCGCGTCAACGATACACGCTCCCGGGCGTATCTATACCCGCCGAGAGGCACTCGCTCCCCTTCATGGCGGTGCGGCGCGGCACGCTAGCGCCAGACCTCATCCGGGTAGTCGACCGACCACAACGTGAGCCCGCACGCCGGTGCGGTGGGTCCCGCCGCCGCCCTGTCACAGGCAGCGAGCGCCGCGGCGACCCACGCGGGATCGCGCCTGCCCGTGCCCACCTCCACGAGCGTCCCGACGATGGTGCGGACCATCGAGTGCAGGAACGCGTTGCCGACGACGCGCACCTCGATGCACGACTCCCCCAGCTCGCAGGCGGTCGCGACCTCGACGGCGTCGAGCCTGCGGAACGTCCGTTTGCCCTGCGCGGACTGGGCCACGCAAAACGACCGGAAGTCGTGTTCCCCGACAAGGACGTCGGCCGCCGCTTGCATCGCGTCGAGATCGAGCGGCGCCGAGCAGTGCCACGCGAACCGGTCGAGGAACAGGGGCGGCACGGGCCCCGCCACGATACGGTAGCGGTACTCGCGAGCCGTCGCATCGAACCGCGCCGAGAAACCCGTCCGCGCCGAGCGAACCTCGCTGACCGTGATCCCGGCACCGCTGAGCGCGTCGAGCGAGCGCCGGAGCCGGTGCGGCTCGGGGTCGCTCGCCTGCGCGTCGTAGCTGACCACCTGGCCCAGCGCATGGACACCCGCATCCGTGCGTCCGGCGCCGGTGGTCATCACCTCACGGCGCAGCACCGTCGCGAGCGCATGCTCGAGGCGTCCCTGCACGGTCGCGAGGCCGGGTTGACGAGCGAAGCCGGCGAAGAGCGCCCCGTCGTAGGCGACGACCAAGGCGGTCGAGCCGCTCACCGCGCCACCATCATCGACAACGTCAGACACCCGGCACACCTCCTAGAGCAGTATGGCCACAGACAGCATGACCGTCACTCCCGCGACGAGCACCGTCCAGTCCAAGGGAAGCATGCGGGCCTCACGCAGCCGCGTCCGCCCCTCACCCGTATAGCAGCGCGCCTCCATCGCGGTGGCGAGGTCGTCGGCACGCCGGAAGAGGCGCACGAAGAGCGGCACCAGCACGGGAAGCCAGGCGCGAGCGCGAGCGATCAGGCCCCCTTGGTCAAAACGTGCACCGCGCGCCGTCTGGGCGACGACGATGCGGTCCGCCTCCTCGGC
>CAZCRB010000101.1:0-5935 GCA_964500985.1 uncultured Eubacteriales bacterium | reverse complement strand
TTGCCGGGGCCGTCGTCGATGGGCAGCTCGATGCCCTTCTTGCGGTAGATGTCGCCGTCGCGGTACTCGAGCGCGCCCGCCGACCCGATCACATGGTCGCGCTCGATTCCGTAGAGCTCGCGAGAGACCACCCTCACGAAGTCGCGGCCCCCGCCGGTGCAGATGTAGACGTGGAAGTCGTTTTCCCGCAGCAGCCCGAGCAACTCGACCATCGGGCGGTAGGCGAGCCCCGTGTAGGGAAGGCCCAGCGTGGGGTGGGTCGCCGTGTCGAAGAACTCCCGGACGATGTGCTCGAAGGCCTCGGTGGTCATGCCCTTGGTGACCTCGGCGACGCCGGCGATGACGTCGGGCGCGCGGTCGAGGAAGCGCGCCAGCCGGGACCGGTCGGCGGCGTGCTTCCCCGCAGTCGGCCCCGGTTCTTCGCCCCGCTGCGGATCCTCCGCGCCCGCATCTGCGCGTCGGCGCATGACGAACTCGGCTTGCGTGTAGTGGGGCTTCTCGACCCACAGCGTGCCGTCGTTGTCGAAGGTGGCGATGCGCTCGGCCGGCGTGACATAGTCGGGCCCGGGCGTCGTGACCCGCGCGACGAAGTCCAGGATCGCGGACTTGGCCACGCCGTCGTTCCAGGTATCGAGCATCGTCAGCTTGACCCGTGCGGCTGCTGCAGCTGCTCCAGGACCTTGTCGAGGTTGAAGCTCGCGGGCTTCTGGCGCGGCGGGAACTGTGCGAAGTCCTGGATCGCCTCGGCGACCACGGCCTGGGCCCACACCGCGAGGAACACGTGGTCGAGGAACCAGTCCCAGTAGGTGTTGGAGTTCTCCGGCGCCCGCTCGAACGGGTCGCGCCGCAAGTTGAAGATGATCGGACCCCGCAGGCTGACGAAGGGCTCGATCCACAGCTTGAGCTGGTGCCCACGCTGCTCTTTGAAGACGAACTTCCAGTCGCCGACGCGCAGAGCGACGAGCTCGGCGTCGTCGTTGACGTAGAAGAAGCGGTCGCGCGGGCTCTCGGCGGTCTCGCCGGAGAAGTACGCGTTCATATCCTTGCCGTCGAGGACGACCTTGAACGTCTTGCCCATCGCCTCGTGGCCGGCGCGGCACTTGGCCGCGATATCGGGCTCACCGGCGGCGGCGAGAAACGTCGTCGCCATGTCTTGGTGCGCGACGATGCCGTTGAGCGTCGTGCCGGCGGGGTAGTGGCCGGGCCAGCGCATGAAGCACGGCACCCGGTACGCCCCTTCCCAGTTCGAGTTCTTTTCGGAGCGGAAGGGGGTCGTGGCGGCGTCGGGCCACGAGTTGTAGTGCGGACCGTTGTCGGTCGAGTACATGACGATGGTGTCGTCGGCGAGCCCGAGCTCGTCGAGCTTGTCGAGGATCATGCCGACGTGACGGTCGTGCTCGACCATGCCGTCGCCGTACTCGTCCTGTCCGCTGATGCCCCTGAGCTCGTCCTTCACGTGCGTGCGGAAGTGCATGCGGGTGGCGTTCCACCAGACGAAGAACGGCTTGTCGTCGGCGGCGCGCTCCTCGAGGTACTCGAGCGTGCGGGCGACGGTCTCGTCGTCGATGGTCTCCATGCGCTTCTTGGTCAGCGGGCCGGTGTCCTCGATGCGCTGCGTGCCGTCCGGCTGCGCCCAGCAGTGAAGCACACCGCGCGGCCCGAAGCGCTCCTTGAACGCGGGGTCCTTGGGGTAGTCCTCGAGCTCCGGCTCCTCCTCGGCGTTGAGGTGGTAGAGGTTCCCAAAGAACTCGTCGAAGCCGTGATTGGTGGGCAGGTGCTCGTCCAGGTCACCGAGGTGGTTCTTGCCGAACTGCGCCGTGGCGTAGCCGAGCGGCTTGAGCAGCTCGGCGATGGTCGGGTCCTCGGGCTGCAGGCCGAAGTTGGCGCCCGGCAGTCCGACCTTGGTCATCCCCGTGCGCATCGGGTTCTGCCCGGTGATGAAGGCGGCGCGTCCCGCGGTACAACTCTGCTGACCGTAGAAGTCGGTGAACGCCACGCCCTCTTTGGCGAGCCGGTCGATGTTGGGCGTCTTGTAGCCCATCATCCCGCCGTTGTTGTGACTGATGTTCCACGTGCCGATGTCGTCGCCCCACAGCACGAGGATGTTCGGCTTTCCGTTGGGCATGCCCCCACCTTTCGATCGCATGATTGAAGCAACCGATAGGGACTATGCCCGAGAAGGCGTCGCGCCTGTCGGCGTCGGTGTCGCGTACCATGTGCTTATGAGCAGCGCATCGCCACAGGCGTTCCATGTCATGGCCAAGCCCACCGGGGCGCGCTGCAACCTGCGCTGCGACTACTGCTTCTTCCTCGAGAAGTCCGGTCTCTACCCGGGAAGCGACCTGCGGATGACCGACGAGGTCATGGAGGCGTTCGTCCGCCAGACCATCGAAGCCCAGCAGGTCCCGTACGTGACGCTCGCGTGGCAGGGCGGCGAACCGACCCTCATGGGGCTCGACTTCTTCCGGCGCGCGGTCGATGTCGAGCACGACGCCTTGCCGCAGGGCTGGCAGGTCGAGCGCACGATCCAGACCAACGGCACGCTTCTCGACGACGAGTGGGCCGCGTTCCTCGCGGAGAACGACGTGCTGGTGGGCCTCAGCATCGACGGTCCGCGCGAGCTGCACGACGCCTACCGCCACGACGGGGCCCGACGTTCCGTCTTCGACTCGGTCGAGTCCGCGGCGCGCCTGCTCCAGAAGCACGGCGCCGAGTTCAACGTGCTGTGCACCGTCAACGCGGCCAACGTCGAGCATCCTCTCGACGTCTACCGCTACTTCCGAGACGAGCTCGGCGCCCGCTACCTCCAGTTCATCCCGATCGTCGAGGTCGAGACCCCTCCGGACGCGACCCATGCCGGTACCGTCAGCGAGCGCTCGGTGCCTTCTCGGGCGTACGGCGAGTTCCTTTCGGCCATCTTCGACGAATGGGTGCGCCGCGACGTCGGCGAGATGTTCGTGCAGTTCTTCGACGGCGTGCTCGCGGCCTACGTGCGCGGACACTCCTCGCTGTGCGTGCTGCGGCCGACCTGTGGCGAGGGGGTGGCGCTCGAGCACAATGGCGACGTCTACTCGTGCGACCACTTCGTGGACCGCCCGTACCTGCTCGGCAACATCATGCAGACGCCCATCGGCGAACTCGTGCGCAGCGAGCAGCAGCGGGCGTTCGGCGAGGCGAAGAGCGCCGCGCTGCCGGCGTACTGCCGGGAGTGCCGGTTCCTGTTCGCGTGCAACGGCGAATGCCCCAAGAACCGTCTGCTGCTGACGCCGGATGGCGAGCCGGGTCTCAACTGGCTGTGCGAGGGGCTCACGCACTTCTTCACGCATACGGACCGCCGCATGCGGGCGATGGCCGCTTTGCTCGAGAGCGGCAGGCCGGCCGGCGACATCATGGCGCTCATCGCGCAGGAGGCCGCCGGCACGGGACGCAACGAGCCATGCCCCTGCGGCAGCGGCCGCAAGTTCAAGGCGTGCTGCGGGGCATAGGCGCGCCGTCGGGTCCGCCCGATGCCGTTCACGCTAGAATCGGTGAAGCGGCCGCTGCCGGGCGGCCCACGACCAACGGGGGACACATGCCGCAGACTGCCCAGGCCAGGACACGCGAGATCAGCGTAGTGCTGTGGCAGATACTCGCGCTCAACCTTCTCGTGTCCTTTGGGAAGGCGGCGTGGGGACTCGTGAGCGGGTCGACCGCGATGGTCGCGGACGGTATTCACTCGCTCACGGACGGCTCGAGCAACATCGTCGCGCTCATCGCCATCAAGGCGGCCGGCAAGCCGGTGGACGAGGACCACCCGTACGGGCATCACAAGTACGAGTCGTTCGCCAGCGCGATCATCGGCGTGATGCTGGTGCTCGCCGCGTGGCGCGTAGGCAGCAGCTCGGTCTCGGCGCTGGTGGCCTACGCCAAGGACGGCAAGCTTCCGGCCGTCGAGGTCACGACGACCTCGTTCGTGATCATGCTGACCACGCTGGCGATCAACGTCTTCGTCGTGTGGTACGAGACCCGCCGCGGCAAGGCCCTCGGCAGCGACGTGCTGCAGTCGGACGCCAAGCACACGCTCTCGGACATCTGGGTGACGCTCGGTGTCATCCTCTCGCTCGTGCTCGTGAAGATGGGCGTGCCGATCGCCGACCCCATCGTGGGGCTCTTTGTCGCCTTCGCGATCGTGTGGGCGGCCATCGAGGTGTTCAAGACCGTCAACACGACCTTCTCGGACGAGGCGCGCCTCGACCCGTACGAGGTCCGGACCAAGGTCATGACGTACGAGGGAGTACGCGGCTGCCACAACATCCGCACGCGCGGTACCGGGGCGATGGTGCACATGGACCTCAGCATCCTGGTCGATCCGCTGCTGACGGTGGAGGCGGCGCACGTCATCGCGCACGGTCTCGAGGCATGGCTGTGCGGCCAGTACCCGAGCCTCAAAGACGTGGTCGTGCACGTCGAGCCGGACGACGAGCTCCAGCGTGCGCGGCCGTTCATGCCGGGCGGCTCGACCGTCTGATCGACAGCGCGGCGGTGAGTTACGGAGCACCGCTCGACCGAGGGGACGGTGGCGCGTGCGTATCCTGGTGGCCGGGGCGAGTGGTCGGACCGGGCGGCTGTTCGTCGAGCGGGCGCTCGCCGGTGGCCACGAGGTCACCGCGCTCGTCCGCGCCTCCTCGCGCGGGTTCGCGCCCGCCGCGCGCCTCAGCGTGGCCGTCGCCGATGTGCTCGACGAGCTGGACCTCGCGGGCGTGGTCGCCGGCCACGACGCCGTCGTGTCGCTGCTCGCGCCGCGGCCGCGGACCAGCGGGCGCGTCTACGTGCAGGGCACGCGCCACCTCGCCGATGCCGCCGCTTGCGCGGGCGTGCGCCGGCTCGTGGTGGTGTCGGCCGAGGGTGCGGGCGTCGAGCCGGACCGGCTGCCGCTCGGCTACCGGATCGTGCGCCGCATCCCGGTCGTCTCGCGGCTCTACCCCGACATCGCGCGCATGGAAGACGAGGTGCGTGCGCGGACCGACCTCGACTGGACCGTGGTGCGCCCGGCGATCCTCACCGGCGGGCCGGGCGGCGGGTACCGTGTCGAGATCGGGGCGGTCGTGCCGGGCGGCGTGCGCGTCTCACGCGCGGATCTCGCCCGGTTCCTCCTCGAGGTGCTCGAGACCGGCGGTTACGTCCGCGAGGTCGTCGCCATCGCGCGCTAGCCGCTTCCCGGACACGGGAGGTGACCGAGCTCGTCCTTGTCGTTCATGACCTCTATGCCGGCCAGCCGCCCCGTGTCTTGGAACACCACGCTCGCACGCCCCGCGCGCAGCGAGCGCAGCGTGACGTCGATCGTGCCGCCGAGAGACTCCGCGTCGCGCCCTTCCATCGCCCCGAGCACCGGCGACTTCAAGATGAGCTCGCGACAGCCCTTGACGCGGATCTCGAGCTCTTCGCGTTTGTCGGCCAGGATGAGGTGTGCCTCGTTGCGGCCGGTCTCGATGCAGGTCAGCTTCGCGCCCGTGTAGGTCGCGAACCGGTGCAGTTCCCCGTCGAGCAGCAGCCCGGCGATGTTGCCCACGAACGCGCCGGTCATCCACGGCACCTTGGCCACCGAGACGCTCACCGAGACGCCCGGGCGCCCAAAGTGGTTGGACTGCGCCCAGATCCACGAGCTGGGGAAGCTGCGGCCCCAGTCCTTCTCGATGTAGCCGCGTCCGCCCTCGAAATCGATCCGGCGTCCATCGAGTTCCAGTGAGCCGCCAAGCTCGTGGTCCATCGACAAGACGCCGTGGTACGTCTCCATGCGCGGCACGAACCGGTACCACCCCATGATGCCCGGAGAGAACGTGGTGACCGGCCACGGCCACCAGGGCCCGAACCGGACCTCACCGTGCACCCTGCTCGTCTCGTCGGCCAAGTCGAGCACCATGCGCTCGCGGCTGAAGGTGTTGGGCCCGATGCGGAT
>CAZCRB010000100.1:0-5944 GCA_964500985.1 uncultured Eubacteriales bacterium | reverse complement strand
GCGCACGTCGATGATGTAGGCCTTGATGCGCTGGTTGTGGTCGTAGCGCTCGTTGGGAGGCTGCTCGCTCGGCGGAAGCAGGGCTTCGACCTTCTCGGTCAGCTTGATCAGCGTGTAGCGGTTGTCCGACTGCTGGACGGTACCGGTCACCGAGTCGCCGATACGGTCGGCGTACTCCTCGAAGACCCGCTCGCGCTCGGCGTCGCGGATGATCGAGGTGATCACGCTCTTGGCGTTCTGCGCGGCGATACGGCTGACGTCTTTGGGGGTCACGTCGACCTCTTCGACCTCGCCGTGCTCTTCATCGTCCCAGTCCCAGTCGCCCACGGGGCGCTGCTCGTAGACGTAGATGTTGCCGGTCTCGCGATCCAGCGTGACCCGGACAGGGTTGTCCAGGTCCAGGATGCGCTGGTAGGTGGTCGCGAGGGACTGCTCGAGCTTGTCGAGCATGTCGTACTCGTCGACGCCCTTCTCGCTGGCGAGCGCGCGCAGCGCGGTCATCAGTTCGGAGCTCATCTAGGAGGTGCCCCTTTCCGTGTCGAAGTTGACTCGGCCCTTGATGCGGGCCTTCACTATCCGTTCGTACGCGACCGTTACCCGCTCGCCGTCAACGTCGAGCACGACGTCGTCGCCCTCAAGGCCGACGAGGGTTCCGGTCCACGTGGCACGCGCGGTACCTGCGGGCTTGGTCTTGACCGTGACGATCTCGCCCGAGAAGCGATCGAAGTCCGCTCTCTTGCGCAGCGGCCGGTCGATCCCCGGCGAGGAGACCTCGAGCGTATAGGGCCCGGCCATCGGGTCGGCCGCGTCTATCGCCTCGGTCACCCACTGGTTCGCCTCGCAAACGGCATCGAGGTTGAGCCCGCCTTCGCGGTCGAGAAGGACGCGGATGACCGGCGTATGCCTGCCCCCCGACTGCTCGACGGCGACGAGCTCGAAGCCGTGCTCCTCAGCGAGCGGTTCGAGAAGCTCTTCAAAGCGCTTGGCAGCATCGGTTATGGCCATTCGCGACACCTCCTTCTCCACAGAACAAAAGAAGCGAGCGATTCGCCCACTTCTCGCAAGACCGGCTCATTTCACGTACGTGGGTGATTCTACCACAGCGGAGGGTGTCGGTGAAGACGGCGGCCGCTGTGGTGCGCGGCCGCCGTCCGATCGATCGACGTCGAACTGCCGGGGGCTTCGCCCGGCGGCGTGGTCGCCTAGCCCAAGCGAGCCCGTTCGGCCCGGACACGCTCGGCGAGCATGGCGGCGGCTTGGGCGATCGGCACGGTGTCACGCTCGCCGGTCTCACGGACCTTGAACTCGACGACGCCTTCGGCGAGGCCCTTCTTGCCGACGACGATCTGGAACGGCCAACCGATGAGGTCGGCATCGTTGAACTTGACCCCGGGACGCTCGTCGCGGTCGTCGAGCACCGTCTCGATGCCCGCATCGGCAAGGGCCTGCCACACCTCGGTAGCGACGTCGAACACCTCGCCGTCGACCGCCAGCGGCAGGACGGCGACCTCGAGCGGGGCCACCGAGACGGGCCAGACGATCCCGCCCTCGTCGTTGTGCTGTTCGATGACGGCGGCCATCGAGCGCGAGACGCCCCAGCCGTAGCAGCCCATGAGGAACGGCTTCTCCTCGCCGCTCTCGTCGGCGAACGTCGCACCCATCGACTCGGAGTACTTGGTCCCGAGCTGGAAGACCTGTCCGACCTCGATACCGCGGGCTCCGGCGAGCGTTCCGCCGCAGACCGGGCAGCGGTCGCCGGGCGCCGCGTCGACCAGGTCCGCCCAGACTTCGACCTCGAAGTCCCGGCCCGGCATGGCGCCGAAGAAGTGGAAGCCGTCCTCGTTGGCGCCGACGCCCCAAGCGACGTCCTCGCGCAGCGAGCGGTCGGCCACCACAAGCGCGCCCTCGGGCGGGTTGACGGGACCGAGCGACCCCTTGGGAATCCCAAAGGACGCGAAGTCGGCCTCGTCGAGCAACTGGAAGTCGCCCACGGCCCAACCGGCCTTGATCGGGTTGAGCTCCCGGTCACCCGGGACACAGAGCAGCACGAGACGTCCGGCGTCCGTCTTGCCGGCCATCGTCTTGACGGTGTCGTGCTCGGAGATGGCGAACGCTTCGGCTAGCTCCGCGATGGTCTTCAGGCCCGGCGTGGCGCGCTTCTCGAGCGCGACCGGAGCGGTGATCGACGGGGTGCGCACGACGACGGTCTCGGCGGCCTCGACGTTGGCGGCCCAGCCGCACCCGCAGTACACGAGGTCGGCCTCCCCCGCTTCGGCGAGCGCCATGAACTCGGTCGTCACGCTGCCGCCGATCTGCCCGGAGTCCGCCACCACCGGGCGGAACTCGAGCCCGAGTCGCCGGCAGATGCGGTCGTAGGCGCCTGCCTGCTCGTCGTAGTGCGCTTGCAGCGACGCCTCGTCGGCGTGGAACGAGTACGCGTCCTTCATGATGAACTCGCGGCCGCGCAGCAGCCCGAAACGCGGACGGACCTCGTCGCGGAACTTCATGTTGACCTGGTACAGCGACAGCGGCAGCTCGCGGTAGCTGCGGACCTCGTTGCGTACGAGGGCGGTGATGATCTCCTCGTGCGTCGGGCCAAGGCAGAACTCGCGCCCGTGGCGGTCCTTGAGGCGCGCGAGCTCGGGCCCGTACACGTCCCAGCGACCGGACTCGGTCCACAACTCCGCAGGCTGGACGATCGGCAGCAGGACCTCCTGGGAGCCGATGGCGTCCATCTCCTCGCGCACGATGCGTTCGATCTTGGCGATCGTGCGCAGGCCGAGCGGCAGGAACGAGTAGATGCCGCTGGCGGACTTGCGGATCATCCCGGCACGCAGCAAGAGGCGATGGCTCGCAAGCTCGGCCTCTGCGGGGACCTCTTTGAGCGTGGGCGCGTAGAGAGTGCTCATGCGAAACGCAGCGGTCATGCGAGATCTCCTGTCATGCGGTGCAGCGGGCGCTGGTCGTACCAAGCAAGATACCAGCACTCCCCGCTCCGTGACGGCGTGAATCGCAAGTCGCAGGGTCTGAGAACGAGCGGAAGGGCCGGAGGGGTGGGCTCCGGCCCTTCCTTGCGAAGGGTAATGCCGCAGGCTAGTGCCGAGGGGGTCTCGCTAGCCGCGCTTGGTCATGCAGAACTCGGTAGAGCAGTGGCGAACCACCATCACCGGGACGTCGGATTCCTTGACCACCGACTCGGCGACGGAGCCGAGCTGCAGCCGCTTGAATCCGGTGCGGCCCTCGGTGCCCATGACGATCATGCTGGCACCGAACTCCTTGGCGGCCTCGATGATCTCGTGGCCCACGGCGCCTTGCTTGCTGACCGTCGTGACCTTCACGTCGTTCTTGGCGCCGAGCCTCAGTGCCACATCGAGGCCGGCCGTGGAGTGCTTGACGCCCTCCATCTGCTCCTGCTCGATGTACTGCATCGGGTCTTCGATGCGGCCGGGGCCCACGAACAGGGCGATGACCTCATCGGCGTTGAAGCACTTGGCCAGTGAAACAGCCACCTTGGTCGCCTCGACGGCGGTAGCGGAGCCGTCGGTGGGAACGAGGATCTTCTTGACGGCCATGTTGACTTCGGTGATGTCCTCGTCGGTCATCAGTTCAGCGGTGCGATCGAGAGTCTCGGGCATAGGTCACACCTCCCTAGTCTTTGATGTAGTCGGCCTTGAGACCGAGCTGCTCGGGTGCGTGAAGCTTGAGCATCTTGAGGCGGATATCGGCGGGAACCATACCCGGGGTGGCAAGCGACACGATGACCATGAGGCCCAGTGCCAACGGGACGGTCCAGATCGCGGGCTGTGCGAGCAGCGTGCTGACGAGCCCGGAGGTCGGGGCGGTGGCGATGCCCTTGTCCACGAGCATCGTGAACACGACGGAGCTGATGGCTGCCACGCCGCCGCCGAGCATACCGGCCACGGCACCGGCCTTGGTCAGGCGAGAGAACCAGGCGCCGAGGAGCAGCAGCGGGAAGTACGTGCTGGCGCCGATGGCGAACGCCCAACCGACGAGCATGTTGATGTCGAAGGTCTCAACGAGCAGACCCAGGCCCATGGCGGCGATGCCGACGAAGAGCGCAGCGACCTTGAAGGCCTTCAGGCGCGACTCGGGAGTGGCCTTGGGGCGAAGCATGCGGCCGTAGATGTCGTGAGCGAACGCGCCGGAGGCCGACACCAGCAGACCGGAGAAGGTGGTCATGAAGGCGGCGAACGCGCCGGCCGACGTCACACCGGACAGAATCTGGCCCAGCAGCGGGTTGGCGAGCATGGTCGGCAGCTTGATCGTGACCAGGTCGGTCGCGCCGTTGGCGTACAGCGACGGGATCAGGTTGCGGCCCATCGAGCCCCACATGGCGGGGAAGATGTAGAACAGCGAGAGCATCCCGATGACGAGCAGCGTGGTCTTCTTCGCCTCGCGGCCGTCAGGGTTGGTGTAGAAGCGCACGAGGATGTGCGGCAGACCGGCCGTGCCGCACAGGAGCGCGACGATCAGCGAGTACGTGTAGATCAGCGGCACCCAGGCGACCGACCACGGATCGGTGGGGTTGACGTACTTGCTCGTGAACGGGCCGAACGGGTGCAGCCACTTCTCGGACTTGGTGAAGTTGGGCATGGTCATGCCGGCCTCGAGCTCCACCTTGGTCTTGCTGGCGAAGGTGACGAGCTGACCCTTGGCGAGGTCGACGGACTCGCCGCCCGCGAAGGTCTTGGCTTCCTTGGCCGTGACGACGCCGTCAGCGTTGTAGGTCGCGACTTTGACGTTGACGTCGGTCTCGGGCTTGATGGTGCCGTCGCTCGTCATCTTGAGCGTGCCGGTGGCGGGATACGTGTAGGTCGTGCTCTCCGCGATCACCTGCGGCTTGGTGTCTTCAGCACCGGCCTTGGCGACCTGCGAGTTGTACGGACCGAACGCGGCCATGAGGATGAACATCGGCACGGCGATGGCGAACATCTTGACCCAGTACTGGAACGCCTGGGTGAACGTGATGCCCTTCATGCCGCCGAGCATGACGTTGAGGGTGATGACGGAACCGACCACCACAACGCCGACCCAGTACGGGCTGCCGAGCAGCTGAGCGAGGGTGATACCCGCGCCCTTCATCTGCGGCATCATGTAGAAGAACGAGATCGACAGGGCGAACACGACGGCGAGCTTGCGCATGTTCTTGCTGTCGAAACGACCCTCGGCGAAGTCCGGGATCGTGTAGGCGCCGAAGCGGCGCAGCGGGCCGGCGATGAACAGCAGCAGGAACACGTAGCCCGCTGCGTAACCGACCGCGTACCACAGTACGTCGTAGCCGAACTTCATCAACATACCTGCGATGCCCATGAAGGAGGCGGCGGACAGGTACTCGCCCGAGATGGCCGAAGAGTTCCAGAAGGCGTTGACGCCTCTGCCGGCCACGTAGAAGTCGGACGTCGTGCGTGAGAGGCGCGTGGCGTAGATACCGAGCGCCAGGGTTGCGACGACGATACCGACGACGAAGATCAACGGGATAGTCTCGACTCCACTCATCGTGCGCCCTCCTTCCTAGTGTGCCGGAGCCGGCGCGACGGCCGGGTCCTCGGCGGACTGGTCATGAGTCGACAGCGTCGACTCGTCTACCATCGCCACAGCCTCGTCCTCGAACGCGTTGCTGCGGCGAACGAACAGCCACGCAAGCAGAATGAGGACGGGGAAAATGGCGAAACCCAGGACGAACCAGGTGAGCGTGAAGCCCATGAACGGCTGGTTCATCGTTTCGGGCGCGAACTTGTTGAGCAGGGGCACAGCGACGATGATCGCAACGAAGACGCTGGCGATCCCCATGGACAGTCGGAGCTGGCGCCCCATGACCGTCTTCAGGTACTCCTCACTGTGAAGGTCCATCTTGCTCATATCCGCACACCACCCTTCGCTAGGTCGGGGCATACATCGGCGCATGCCCGGGCCGGTTACCTAG
>CAZCRB010000099.1:0-6096 GCA_964500985.1 uncultured Eubacteriales bacterium | reverse complement strand
CCAGTCCTGACCGCGCGCGAGAAGGGGAGCCCACACATGGCGCGCTACGAGATCTACGTGACCTACAAGACCGGCATCTTCGACCCGGCCGGCGCCACCGCCGAGCGCGCGCTCGCCAACCTCGGCTATGAGGGCGTCGAGAGCGTGCAGATCGGCAAGTTCATCCGCTTCGCCGGCGACGTCGATCTGGCCACGGTCACCGAGATGTGCGAGAAGCTGCTCGCCAACCCGGTGATCGAGGACTTCCGCATCGAGACGGTGGAGGAGTAGGGCCATGCGCTTTGGCGTCGTGATCTTCCCCGGCTCCAACTGTGAGCAGGACGTCATCGGTGCGTGCCGCTACCTCGGCCTCGACGCCGAGTTCGTGTGGCACGGCGACACCGACCTTTCGCGCTTCGACGCGGTCGTGCTGCCGGGCGGCTTCAGCTACGGCGACTACATCCGCTGCGGCGCTGTCGCGCGTTTCAGCCCCGTGATGGCCGAGGTCGTGCGGTTCGCCGACAAGGGCGGCCCGGTGCTCGGCATCTGCAACGGCTTCCAGATCCTGACCGAGGCACACCTGCTGCCGGGCGCGCTGCTGCGCAACCAGGGCCTCAAGTTCATCTGCAAGCCCGCCGACCTGCGCGTCGACGGCACCTGTGACTGGCTCGACCAGCCGCTGGGCACCGTGCTGCAGGTCCCGATCAACCACAACGAGGGCAACTTCACCTGCGACGCGCAGACGCTCGAGCGCCTCGAGGCCAACGGCCAGGTCGTGCTGCGCTACTGCGAGCCGGACGGCTCGAGCGCCGAGGACGGCAGCGCCCCCAACGGCGCTTTCGACGACATCGCCGGCATCTGCAACGAGCGCGGCAACGTCTTTGGCCTCATGCCCCACCCCGAGCGCGTCGTCGACCCCCTCGGCGGCGGCACCGACGGCCAGCCGTTCTTCACCACGATCGTCAAGAAGCTTGCCGAGGTGGCCGGGTAGTGCACGACAACACCGTTCTGGGCGGCCCGGTCTGGTACTTCGCCGTCACGGTCATCGCGCTGTCCGGGTTCCTCGCCTTCTTCGTGCTGGTGGACGGGCTGCTCAAGCGCAAGGGCCGCGGGCCTGAGGGGCTGCGCGAGCCGATGGGCCTGTACCTGGTCGGCGAGGCGGTCTTCCTCGTGACGCTGCTGTTCCCGTCGCTCGTGCCCGGCGTGTCGTGGATCAGCGCGGTCCCGGTGGTGCTGATGCCGTTCGCGATCGGGCTCGGCGTGGCGTACCTGCTGCGGGTCGTGTTTCCCAAGGCGGGTCCGCAGCCCGGCGCCGCACCGGGCGCGTCGGACGACGACTCGGGCGCCGGCTCCTAGCCCGTCCGCTACCCTGCCCGCTACCCGCTCGCGGCCTCGTCCGCCGTCTGCCGAACCCGTGGCAGGAAAGCCCCTGCACGGCGGCGAATCTCCCTCGCATGCCCGGATTCGCGTACGGGCGCTAGCGGGGATGAGGACGGGTGGAATCGCCTGCTGAACTGAACACCGACTCGCTCGAGCTGTGCGCGCTCGCGGCCCCGCAGGTCTACGAGCACCTCGAGTCGTCTCGCAAAGGGCTGACCGACGAGGAGGCGGCGCGTCGGCTGTCGGTGTACGGCGAGAACGTCCTGACGGCCAAGAAGCCGATCCCCCTCTGGCGGCGCTTCGCCGCCCATCTCGTCAACATGTTCGCGATCCTGCTGTGGGTCGCGGCGGTGCTCGCGTTCCTGTCGGCTCAGGCCGCCCTGGGCTGGGCCATCATCCTCGTCATCCTGCTCAACGCGGTGTTCGCCTTCGTGCAGGAGTTTCGCGCCGAGCGGGCCATCGAGGCGCTCAAGAACATGCTGCCGCCCAAGGCGCGGGTCGTGCGCGGCGGCGTCGCCAAGGAGATCGAGGCGCGCCTGCTCGTGGTCGGCGACCTGATGGTCGTCGAGGAGGGCGACCTGATCTCGGCGGACGCGCGGCTCGTCTACTCGGCCGACCTGCGGGTGGACAACTCGGCGCTGACCGGGGAGGTCGATCCGGTCGTGCGGCGCGCGGACACCACGTGCGTCGACCCGCCCTCCATCACCGACGTCGAGAGCTTCATCTTCACCGGCTCGACCGCGGTGCTCGGCCAAGGGCGCGCGGTGGTCTTCGCGACCGGGATGGACACCGAGTTCGGCAAGATCGCGGGGCTCACGCAGTCGGTGGGCGACCGTCTCTCGCCGCTGCAGCGCAACATCGAGAAGCTCTCCAAGCTGATCTCGATGATCGCCGTGGGGCTCGGGATCTTCTTCTTCGCGCTCGGCAAGATCATCGTGGGCATGGAGCTTCTCGGCGCGGCGGTCTTCGCGATCGGCATCATCGTGGCCAACGTGCCGGAGGGACTGCTGCCCACGCTGACCATGGCGCTGTCGGTCGCCGCGCAGCGCATGGCCAAGCGCCACGTGCTGGTCAAGAAGCTCTCGAGCGTCGAGACGCTCGGTTCGACGACGGTCATCTGCACCGACAAGACCGGCACGCTGACCGCCAACCAGATGACGGTGCGCGAGGTCTGGCTCCCCGGCCTGACGGTGCAGGTCGAGGGCGTCGGCTACGCGCCGCACGGCTCGTTCACGGCTGACGGCGGCGACATCACGGGGGACGCCAGGACGCGTCTCGACGACTGCCTCACCGCCGCGATGCTCTGCAACAACGCGCACCTGCGCGCGCCGGCCGACGGCACGGACCTGTGGACGATCCTCGGCGACCCCACCGAGGCCGCCATGCTCGTGGCCGGCGTCAAGGCGGGCTTCGAGATCGAGCCGCTCGAGCAGCAGCGCCCGCGCCGCTCCGAGATCCCGTTCGACTCGTCGCGCAAGCGGATGACGGTGGTGTGCGACGTGGGCACCGGGCTGGTCGCCTACGTCAAAGGCGCGCCCAAAGAGACCATCGAGCTGTGCACGCACGTTCGTGACGAGGCCGGCGTCCGTCCCATCACCGAGCAGGACCGCGCATCCGCTCTCGCCGCCAACGACCGGCTCGCCCGCCAGGCGCTGCGGGTCATCGCGGTGGCCCAGCGCCCGGTCAAGCCGGGCGAGGACCTCGCCGACGCCGCCACGATCGAGTCGGGGCTGACGCTGCTCGGACTCGAAGCGATGCAGGACCCGCCGCGCCCGGAAGTCACCGACGCCGTGGCCGAGTGCCACCAGGCCGGCATCCGGGTCATCATGATCACCGGCGACTACGGGCTGACCGCCGAGGCCATCGCGCGCAAGATCGGCATCATCGACGAGCCCGATGCGCGCGTGGTCACCGGGGCCGATCTCGAGGAGATGGACGACGCGGCGCTGCGCGAGGCGCTCTCGGGGCAGGTCGTGTTCGCCCGCGTGGTGCCCGAGCACAAGATGCGCATCGCCCAGACGCTGCAGTCGATGGACGAGGTCGTCGCGATGACCGGCGACGGGGTCAACGACGCCCCGGCGCTCAAGGCGGCCGACATCGGCATCGCGATGGGCAGGTCCGGCACCGACGTCGCGCGCGAGGCCGCCGACATGATCCTGACCGACGACAACTTCGCGAGCATCGTCCACGCGGTCGAAGAGGGCCGGACGATCTTCGACAACATCCGCCGGTTCCTGACGTACTTCCAGACCTCCAACGTCGCCGAGATGTTCCCGTTCCTCGCGATGATCTTCCTCAAGATCCCGCTGCCGCTGACGCTGCTGCAGATCCTGACCATCGACCTGCTGACCGATCAGGTCCCCGCGCTCGCGCTCGGTCTCGAGCAGCCCGAGCCGGGGGTCATGCAGCGGCCGCCCAAAAGCCCCAAGGAGCCGATACTGACCGGCGGCATGATCGTGAAGGCGTACCTGTTCCTCGGTCCGCTCGCCGCCGCGATCGGGTTGTTCGGCTTCTTCTACCGCTATCTCGAGGCGGGCTGGACGTGGGCCGACTGGCCGGCGATGGCCTCGTTCGGCAACATGCCGACCGGGAGCGCCCCGGCGACCGGCATCTACATGGCGGCCACGACGATGACGCTGACGGGTATCGTCATGGCGCAGGTCGGCAACGGCTTCGCGATGCGCACGCACAAGCAGTCGATCCTCAAGGTGGGGTTCTTCACCAACCACCTGCGCTGGTGGGGACTGGGCGCCGAGCTTCTCGGCATCGCGGCGCTGATGTACGTGCCGGTGCTGCAGAGGGTGTTCAGCACGGCGCCGCTCACCGCGCACGAGTGGCTGGTCCTGGCGATGCTGTCTCCGACGCTGCTGATCGCCGACGAGATCCGCAAGTTCTTCGTGCGGGTGATCGACGCCCGCAAGGCCGACACGAAGGTAGGGTGAGAGGCGATGCACCGGATGCACGTGGTCATCGGCGGGTACGGGCGGGTGGGGCGCTACCTGGCGCGCATGCTGGAGTTCGAGGGCCACTCGGTGTCGGTCATCGACCACGACCCGCTCGCCTTTGAAGACGCCGATGGTGATGAGATCCTCGGCTCGACCTTCGTCGGTCCGGTCTTCGACCGCGACGTGCTGGAGGCGGCAGGGATCAGGGAGGCGGACTGCTTCGCGGCCGTGACCTCGGGCGACAACAGCAACATCGTCGCGGCGCGGACCGCCAAGGAGCACTACCGCGTGCCGCGCGTCATCGCCCGCATCTACGACCCGCGCCGCGCCGAGATCTACCGCGGCCTGGGCATCTCGACGATCGCCTCGGTGACGTGGACGAGCGCGCGCCTGCTCGACATGGTCACCCATCCCGACCTGCACAGCGAGTACCAGTACGGGAACGCCGAGGTCGAGATGGTCGAGGTCGCGCTTCCGGCGGGGCTTGAGGGCAAGGGGCCCGACGACCTCGAGGTCCCGGGCGAGATCGGTCTGGCGGTGGTGGTGCGCGAGGGGCTCGCGATCCTGCCCAGCTCCGGCATCACCTTCCGCAAGGACGACATCCTGTTCCTCAACGTGCTTCGCGAGAGCACCGGCAAACTCGAGCGGCTGCTCGGGCTGAAGGAGTAGGTGGACACGATGAACGTACTCATCGTCGGAGCCGGGAAGTCCGGCGCCTATCTTGCCGAGAAGCTGCGCGGTAGCCACGCCGTCACCGTCGTCGAATCGCGTCCCGAGCGGGCCGTCTACATCACCAAGCGCATGCCCGACGTCCGCGTGATCCGGGGCGACGGCTGCGAACCGAGCGTGCTCGACCGCGCGGACACGCAGAGCGCCGACCTCGTCGCCGCGCTCACCGGTGATGACGAGGACAACCTGGTCGTGTCGTTCCTCGCCAAGACGACGCACAGCGTGCCGCTCGTCTTCGCGCGCACGAACCACCCCAAGAACGAGTGGCTCTTCACCAAGAAGTGGGGGGTCGACGTCGCCATCTCGACCGCGAACGTGATTGCCGACCTCGTCGAGAAGGAGGTCAGCCTCGGCGACATGATCACGCTGCTGCGCCTCTCGGCCGAGAACATGGCCATCGAGGAGGTCACGCTGCCCGACGACGCCACGTGCATCGGCAAGTCGCTCTCCGAGCTGGCGCTGCCCCGCTGCGCGCACATCATGGCGATCGTCTCGCGCGGGGAGGTCGTCGTGCCGCGCGGGGATACGGTGCTGCGTGCGCGCGACGAGGTGCTGGTGCTGTCGACGTGCGGCGAGGAGCAGGCGGTCCTGCAGGCGCTGGGCGTCCATCCCGAGCCCCGGTAGGACGGCCGCGGCAGGATTGCGGGCGCGCGAGCCGAAGTCAGCAGATGGCTCGGCGAGGGGCCGGTGCCGCGCACGTGTGGGCGTACCGAGAGGGATGGCCCGTTGTCCGACCAGCCGCAGGAGTGCACCGCCACCGGGTGCAGCACGCTTGACCGGTCAGAGGTCTTCGCCGCGCTCGACTCCGGCGAAGCGGGCCTGAGCGCGGCCGAGGCCGCTCGCCGACTCGAGCAGTACGGCCCCAACGAGATCCGCGAGATCCGGGGCCGACCCCTCATCTTCAAGTTCCTCGAGAACTTCTATCACCTGTTCGCCATCATGCTGTGGATCGCCGGCGGACTCGCCTTTGTCGCCGAGATGCCGCAGCTGGGCTGGGCGATCTTCGCGGTCATCTTCATCAACGCGATCTTCTCGTTCTGGCAGGAGTTCCGCGCCGAGAAGG
>CAZCRB010000098.1:0-6141 GCA_964500985.1 uncultured Eubacteriales bacterium | reverse complement strand
TCGGCGGAGAACGCGCGCATGAAGTAGTTGCGCGAGTACAGCCCGGTGGCGCGGTCGGTCAACGTCGCCCCGTGGCGCGCGGTGATCTCGGCGCGCATCTCGCCCACGAGCAGGGTCGCGACCCACGCCGTTCCGGCGAGCACCGCCACTTGCCACAGGAAGCGTACGGCGACGAACACGGCGTCATGGTGCAGGTCAGACGACGCGAACGGGATGTCGACGTGCGGTATGACATCCAAGAACTCGAGGAGCTCCACGCCGCCAAGCAGCAGCACGCAGCTCAGCGCAAGACCCCACACCTGCCGCGAGCTGGGCAGGATGAACGCCGCCTCGAGGATGAACAGCGAGTACATCGACCAGAACCAGGAGTTCACGCCGCCGCTGAAGTAGACGAGCACCGTCACGATCAGCGCATCGAGGAACAGCTGCAGGTTGTTCCACACCGCGATGTTGCCGAGCCGCCGGTAGTTGAACGAGTAGAAGGTGTTGTAGACCACCACGATCGCAAGCGCGATCGCCGGCACGAGCATGCGCTGAGCGAGCTCCGCGGCAGGGATGCGCGTCGCATAGAGCAGCCCCGCGATCGACGAGTAGACCACGAGCACGAGAATGAGCACCCAGCGCACGCGAATCACCAGACCGACGCGTGCGACGTTGGCCTGGAGCGCCTCGATGTCGTAGCGCGTGGGCTGCTCGCGCCACGAGACCATGAGGGCCCGCGATATCTGCTTCCTGAGGCGGCTGGCCGTCACGAGTGACGCCACTCCTTCCCGATTTCGGTCCCGGGCGACCGGGCACAGGAGTCGAGTGTACCCAGCACGGTCGCCTGCCAGCAAACGCGCGACCGGCAAACGGCGTCGTCGCAGCGTGCGAACGGGACGCGACCGCACCCGTATACTGAACGTCATGGAGACTCACCGCGCATGAACCCGATCACCACATTCGACTCGATGCAGACGCTGCGGGCGACCCTGGCGGCGCTCGGCGGGCCGTTCCAGGTGGTGCTGCTCGTCGCGGCGATCGCGCTGGCGCTCATGGCCGTGCTGCCGCAGGCCCGCCGCTGGCGCGGGTGGTCGCTCGCGATCATGGCCGCGCTGCTCGTGCTCGGCGAGGGACTTCTCGTGTGGTTCCACGTCCGGCTGTGGCAGCTTGCCGTGGTGGCGGACCCGACCACCGGCGCGATCGGCGGGCGCGTCGCCGTCCCGCTGTGGGTCGAGGGCGAGAAGCTCTACATCTGGGCGCTCGTGGTCGCGCTCATGGGCGTGTGCATGCGGCGTCAGCGTCGGGAGCTCCTGCCGGGCGTCATGCTGGTGACGGCCGCGCTCGCGTTCGGGGCGGCGCTTCTCGGGAAGCCGTTCACCGAGCCAGTGCCCGGGTTCATCGGCCAGTTCAGCGGCTACCTGCAGGCCTATGCGGCCGGCGGCCAGATGGCCCAGCAGGCGTATCAGGGCATGGAGAGCGCCCGGCAGTTCTACTACAACTCGCAGTTCATGTGGGTGCACCCGCCGCTGCTGTTCTTCAGCTACGGGACGTTCGCGATCTCGTTCGTGGCGACGATCCTGATGATCCGGACGAGGCACTCGTCCTTCGAGACCACCTCGTATCGCTGGGCGCGCCTCGGCTACCTGGCGCTGACCTTTGGCATGATGCTCGGCTTCCCGTGGGCGATCGCGGCGTGGCAGGGCGAATCGTGGTGGTGGAGCGGCAAGGTGAACATGTCGCTCATGATGTGGCTGCTCTACACCGCCTACCTGCACGCACGGCTCTACCTGCGCAGGCGCGGCATGTGGAAGACGGTCGCGGCGCTGTCGGTGCTCTCGTTCGTGATCCTCGTGCTGACCTACATCACCACCTACGTGGTGCCCGGGGCGCACAGCTACGCCGCCGCGGGCGCACCGAGCGGGTTCGCGCAGATCGTCCTCGACGCGCTGGCGGGGGGTGCGCTGTGAGCGGCATCGACGACATCCGGCAACGCACGTGGGACTTCGGGCTGACGGTCGCGACCGTGGTGCTGCTCGCCACGCTCGGCGTGCAGTCGTTCATCGGAACCATCTACGTGTGGTGGGCGCAAAGCGCGGTCCCCGGGTGGGAGCAGGTCGGCTACGCCTCGTTCGTGCGGGCCATGAACGCGCTGGCCGCCCCGCAGCTCATCGCGCTCGTCGTCGTGATGGGGCTGTGCGTGCCCAAGCGGCTGTTCGCGCGCTCGGTGCTCGTGTGGGTGTCGCTCGCGATGGTCGCCGTGGGGCTGGCGGCCTGGGGCTGGACCGGCTCGGTGGCGCGCGGCGTGACCGCGTACCTCGCTCTGGCGGCGCTCATCCAGGTGGCCGTGGTGGTCCTGACCGCCGCCGGCGTGCGCGGCCCGAGCTACCTGACCGAGGGCCGGCTCACCAAGCTCGGCAGCGGCCTGCTGCACCTCGGCTTCATCGTGTTCGCGATCGTCGTGGCCGCGCTGCAGCGCTCGACGTTCATGCTCCCGGTGTTCTGGGTCTCGACGGTGCTCGTCGTCGTGGGCACCGCGATGAGCTTCTACTCGAGCCGCATCGCGTGGCACCGCTACCGCCGCGCGGACGACGAGACCTCGTTCTAGCGCCCGAGCGCCGAACGGCTCGGGGCCGAACGGCTAGGCGTCGCGCACCATCGCGGTCACGAACTCGGCCACACGCTCGATCGTCTCGGGATCGAGGTTCTCGACGGTGTCGTCGCGCCAGTGCCAGTGGGCGGGCAGGCCGTCGGCGTCGAGCGCCATGATGCTGATCGCCTTGTAGCCGCGGGCGAGAGCAGGCGACGCATCGGTCGAAAGCCCCTTGAACACGCGCGGCTTGACGAGGATCTCGGTCTCCCGAGAGACCCGGCGCGCCAGACCCACGAGGCGCGGGTTGGCCCGGTAGCGCCGCGCCATGCCCTCGGCGCTGGCCCAGAACAGGTTGCCCGCTCCGGCGCCGTCGATGTTGATGATCAACGCATCGCGCAGGTCGTCGCCGTAGTCGCGCAGCAGGGCCTGCATACCAAAGGTGCCGACCTCTTCGCAGCCGGTGGCCACGAACCAGATCTCTTTCTCGGTCAGCTCCCGGTCGACCGACTCGGTCACGCGGCGGCGGATGCGCGCGGCCTCGTTGGCGGCGAACTCGGGGTCGCCGATGGGGTCGTCGCCGGCCCAGCCGCCCTTCCAGCCAAAGCCGTCATCGGCGGTGTCGTCCTCGCCGCCGAAGTTGTCCCACGAGCCGATGTCCTTGCCGGCCTTGCGCGCGTCGAAGCCCTCGTCGACGCCGAGCCAGTCGCTGACCTCCTCGGAGGTGTGCTTCTCGCGCTTGCGCCCGATGCGTCCGAGAATCCCGCCGCGACCGCTGTGCGGCCGCTCGTCCTCGCCGATACCGGCGACGTCGGCCGGCAGGACCTCGGCGTCGAGCGCGAGCTCCTCGTCGGGCGTCTCGTCGTAGCGCGCGGACCGGGGGGCCGGTGCCGGGGCAGCGTCGGGACCCACCGCCGCGAACTCGATGGTGTCGAACTCGAGGACCGCCTGCCCGCGGGGCGCGGGCTCTGCCGGCTCGACCCAGTCGAAGTCGTCGGGGAGCGCGGTCGCGGAGTCGGGCACCGCGGCGGGCGCGTAGCGAAGCTCGGCGCCCTCCGGCACGACGTCGGCGTCGTACGCGGCAGCGGCATCACGGCGCAGGGCCGCGAAGCTGCCGGTCACGAGCGAGGTGGCGTCCGGCGCGGGAACGATCCGCTCCATGACGCCGAGCATCGCCGCGACGCCTGACGCGTTGTCGTTGGCGCCGGGCACGAACGGCATGGCGAGCTCACGGTGCACGTTGATGAGAAGCGGCACGATCAGGTAGGCGGACACCGCCATCGTCGCGTACCACAGCCACGGCTCGGCCTTGGCCGTCCACGGCAACGCCATCGCCAGGACGAAGACCGGCACGAGGTACGTGCACCACTTCATGAGCGCGAACGTGGTCGGGAAGTTCTTGACCATGCTCGGAGAGAACGCGAGCGACGCGCGGGCGGAGTCGTAGTGCGCCACGATCACGATCTTGCGCAGCTTCTCGCCGCGGCGCGCCCGGGGCACGTGGCGTGCGATGACGTTCTGGCTCGGACCCTTGGGCATGATGCGCGTCAGGCCCCAGCGCGTGTCGAGGTCACTCCACAGGAAGAACGCGACGATGGCCGAGACGGCGAACGCCGGCCACGCGAGAACGGGCATGAAGCCGGCCGCGAACGCGCAGCCGATCGTGAGCAGGTGATAGAGCGCGTACGCCCACGAGTAGGTCCGCGGGGAGTCGAACTCCTGCATCTCCGTCTCGAGTCCGTGCGCACCGAACGTGCGCTCGAGATACTCGGCGGCGCGGTGCTCGGCGTCGGTCGTGGCAGGCCGCGGACCGATGTCGGCGGCGAGCGCTCGTGCGTGATCGATGAGTTCGGCCATCGTTTCCCTCCGGTAACGCTGGTCGCGAATCGGTGTGTCGTCCCTGCACTATCCTAGCGCAGCGCGGCGCGTCACGACTCCGCCGCTCACGGGAGCAGCGACTCGTCGATGATCTGCCGCGTGACCGTCGTGCTCCGGTCGGGCGAGACCGCGATGCGGTCGACGGCGATGAGCCGGCGCGGCTCCTGTGCGGTGTAGTAGAGGACCGACGCGCTGTACGGCACCGCATCGCGCCCCGTGCCCACGGGGTCGTACGGCATGCCGCCCAACGTTCCCGAGTTGAGTCGCAGGGTTCCTTTCGAGGTGTACGAGCGCGCCGAGTGGGTGTGCCCGGACAGGATGACCGGCACGATCCCGATGAACGGTCCCTCCATCGCCGGATTGTGCACCGCCACGATATCCGGGGTCGCCTCGCCGGAGCGCATCAGCGCCTCCAGGGAGCGAAACGCCTGGGCGGCCTCGTCTGCTACCAGCGCCTTGTCGGGCTCGTGCCCGAACGATCGGCTCACCGGGTCGGGAACGCCGAATATCGTCAGCCCCGCCACGTCGACGGTGCCCGAATCGAGCACCGAGGTGTTGGGGAGCGCACGGATGACCGCGACGGTGGCGGGCGAGTCGTGATTGCCGGGCACGTAGACCCGCCGCACGGACGTGTCCACGAGCCGTTGGACCGCCTGCCCTTCGAACGGGTCGCCAAAGACCGGCAGGTCCCCCGTGTCGATCACGAGCGTCGCCTCGTACGAGCGAGCGAGCTGCCCTCCCAGCGCCGCACCGACCGGATCGAGGTGCAGGTCGCTGACGTGCAGCACGCGCATCGTCCCTTCCAGCGACCCGCCTTGGGCGATCGAGCGGTCATCGGCGTAGTAGCCGGCCACGTCGTCGGCGACCTGCAACGCCTGCGCGCGGAGCCGCTCGATCGATGCGAGCCTGGTCGACAGGCCATCGACCACCTGCGGCGCGTAGCCGAGCGCCCCGTGCAGCACGGGCTCGCGAAACGCCCGGGCGTCCCAGGTGGCCGCCGCCACCCCGATCGGCACGAGGATCACCGCTGCCGCCGTGGCGACGGCGACGGCGACGGTACCGCGCGAGCGGCGGGCGGCCAGCGCCACCAGCGCCGCCGCCGCGAGCGCCCCGAGCAGGCCGAGGGTGACGATGCGCAGACCGAGCGGCCACACCGCTCCCGAACCCGCCTGCGCGAGCGCCGCCTCCGGATCCGCGGCCGCCGCCGTGAGCGCGGAGCTCTCGAGCAGCGAGCGCGCCTTCTCGACATCGACCTGGTCCACGCGAGCGGTCACGGCGACCGGGCCGGCGTGGGTGCGTGCCGTGATGTCGCCAAAGGGCGGCAACTCGACGACGGTCACTCCGGCCAGGGCCGGCTTCACCGCGACGCTGACCCGCAGCGGGCCCACGTCGGTACGCGCGTGCGCGAGCAGCGCGAAGACGGCCACCGCGACCGCGACCGCGCAGATCACCACCAGCGCATCGAGCCACCGCTGCCGGACGGCGCGCGGTGGCTCGCTGGTCTGAATGTGGTTCTCCGGGTTCACCCCTAGAGGGTACCCGAGGCTCGGGTGCGTCGTTGCGCGCCCGCCCTATCCGCCGTGACACTCCATGCACTGGCTGATGCGGCGGTTCGAGTGCTGCACCTGAAGCACGGGATTGTCGCTGTGACACACGCAACCCGGGATCGGGATGTGGAACTGCTTGTCGACCGG
>CAZCRB010000097.1:2873-6260 GCA_964500985.1 uncultured Eubacteriales bacterium | reverse complement strand
GGCGTGGGCACGCCGCGCTCGCGCACGACGGCGGCGGCATCGTAGAGCGGCAGCTCATGCTCTGACATGGAAGTTGACCCCCTCAGACAAGCGCACGCGCACGCTGCAGCAGGCGCCGTGCGTACTGCTTCGATACCCGTTGGTGACGCGCGTCGGTCGCGCTAGTCGTCCTGACGCTCGCGCAGCATGTCGGCGATGGCCGAGACGGTCGAGGTCGTGATCGTCTTCTCGCCACCCACGACGTAGGTGTGCAGCACCCGGAACGCCCGGCGCGCGAGCAGGTCCTGCGTCGCCGCGGGCAGCTGGGCGCTCTGCGTCAGAACCACCGGACCGCGCACCCGCGCCGCGAGCGCGCCGCCTGACAGCGCGTCGGGGAAGACCTCGCCGCTGGCGACGATGAAGCGGTCCATCTTCAGGCTCGGCGCGATGCCGAGCGAGCTGTCGCCGGAAAGCGCGAGGTCGGCGAGCTTGGCCGAGGTGGTGTAGCGGTCCGGCCCTGCCACGCGGAACGGCTCGGGCAGACCGGCCGCGGCCGTGGTGCCGACCGACGCCTCGCCGCCCACGATGATCGAGTGCTGGATGTCGAGCGCCCCGATCACCTGATAGGTGGCGTCGGGCACACCACCCTTGCTGACGAGCAGCAGCGGGGCGCCCTGCGCGGCGGCCAGAGGAGCGGCCGACAGCGCGTCGGGGAACACCTCGCCGGAGACGACGTAGGCGTGATCGGCGCTCGTGCCGCGCTTCTCGGCCACCTTGAGGGCGATGCTGGAGGCGACGGCGTAGCGGTCCGCGCCGCCGATGCGGGCCACCGACTTGACGCCGGTGACGTAGAGCTTCTTGCGGGTCTCCTCGGTGATGGTCTTCTCGCCACCGAGCACGAAGATGTTCTCGGTGTCGAGGCGCTTGAGCTCGTCGGCCACCGCCGTCGGGACCGTGCTCGAGGAGATGAGCAGCAGCGGGGCGTCGTAGGCGTAGGCGAGCGTGACGCCCGCGAGCGCGTCGGCGAACGCCTCACCGGACGCGACCACGGCGTAGTCCGAGCCGCGCGGGAAGCCCTGCTGCGAGACGGAGACGGCGGCCTCGTACCGCGACGGGCCGGCCAGACGCGTCATGTCCGGGAAGAACTCCTTGCCGCGGTAGCCCGACTCGCCCCACAGGTAGACCTTGTGGACGAAGTTGCCCGCGTCGTTGTTCCACTCGCCGTAGAGCACGCGCGGACCGTCCGGGTCGCTCTCGTGGCCCTCGACGATCTGCGGATCGTTGTAGATGACGTCGCGGTCCGGGTCCGACGTCGCGATGGTGCGCTGCAGCGTCCAGGTGGCACCGCCGTTTGTGGAGCGGTACCAGCGGATGTCGCCGCCGCGATCGCTGTACGGGTCGGCGGCGCTTCCGGTGCCCCTGGTCCCGCCGGCGGTGACGAAGGCGTCGATGCCGTCGGGGCCGTACTCGAGCGTCGAGGAGTCCATGAAGTGGTCGGTGGTCGTGACCGTGGTGCTTGTCCACGCCGAGCCGGTGAAGCGCGCGAACTTCCACTTGTGCGAGGTCGGCCCATAGCCGCCGTTGCCGGTGAGGAACAGCAGCCCCACGCCGCCCGAGCCATCGTCGGCGCACGTGACCTGGTTGTGGAACGGCCCGGCGGTGGAGGTCGACGGCGCGGCGGACGCGACGGTGCTCGCCGTGCCGGTCGCCTCGAGCTCCTTGAGCTCCACGCCGGCGACGCCGGTGGTGTCGAGCGAGGTCGCGTTGACGTCCTTCCACGCGCCGTCGGCCGCGTCGCGGTACAGGTAGTACACGCCGCTGCGCCGGTAGGCCGTGTCGCCCACGAGCAGCGAGGTCATCACCAGATGGATGCGCCCCTCGTCACCGGGCTCGAAGTGCGCGTACCACGAGACCTTGTCGCTGCCCACGACGACCGGCGTCGTGTCGAGCGACCACGTGGCCCCGCCGTCGACCGACGAGGCGTGCAGCCAGCTCCCGCGCGGCACGGCGCCATCGGCGTCGCGGCGGAAGAACAGGTGCGCGGTCCCGTCGGGGTCCTTGACCACCTGCGGATAGGTGACGGCGTTGGCGAGCGCGGCGTTGTCGGTCGCGTTGGTCCAGGCGCCCACGGTCCACGAGGTGAGGTTGGAGACCTCGGCGCGGCCCTGCATCAGCTTGGTGCCGTGCGCGCCCCAGAACACGTTGAGGACGCCGTTCTCGGTGTCGGCCAGCAGCGAGGGGGCACCGTGCGAATCGTCGGGATCCCAGCCGGTGCCGAGCGGGTTGGTGCCGATACGGTAGGGACCGTCGACGCCGCCGGCATCGGGGAAGGCGACGAGATAGGGATCGAGGTTGGCGCCCTGGTAGGCCACGTAGACGGTATCGCCGACGCGCACCGCCTGCGGGTGGATCGCCATGTCCTCGTAGACGGCCTGGCCGGAAGCGCCCCCGTCGAAGAAGTCGCCGAACCACGCATCGGCCGCGTGGGGAACCGCCAGTGCCAGACAAAACGCAGCGACTGCTGCGGTCGCGATCAACGCAGCGCGGATAGCACGCATACCTGAGCCACACTCCCACCCGGTCGAGCCGACATCAGCCTTGGACTTTACCACCCTGCGCGAACCGGGCGTAGGCGGCCACGAGCGTCGCGGCCGCGGCGTCCCAGTTCAAGCCGCCCTCGACGAGCGCCCGTCCGCGCTCGCCCATCGCCGCGCGCGCGGCCGGATCGGCCTGCAGCTCGGCCAGGGCCGCGCCCACCGCGGTCGCGTCAGTGGCGTCGACCGCGCGGCCGACGCCGTGCTGCTCGACCCAGGTGCCGATCCAGGTGCCGCTGCTGACGAGCACCGGCTTGGCGCACGCCATCGCCTCGAGCACCTTGCCGGGGGTGCAGACCCGCGCGTTGCCGACGACCGCGTCGTAGGCCGCGTGCACCACGTCGGTGCAGGCGTAGCGCGCGGGTATCTCGGCGTAGGGAACGGGGCCCTGGGCGCTGACCCGCTCGTAGCGCTGCGCGAGCGCGTCGACCTCGGCCGCGTCCGGACCGCCGCCCACGAGCTCGACGGTCATGGCCGGGTAGGGCTGGATGGCGGCCGCGAGCGCCTCGAGCGTGCGCGCGTAGCGCTTGCGGCCGATGAACGTGACGGTGAACGCGTCGGTGGCCGGCGCGTCACACGGCAGGGGCCGGAACAGCGCGGCGTCGGGCGCGTTGGGGACGAAGACGAGCTTGTCGCCGGCGCCCATCGCCTCGTAGTGCGGCAGCACGCCCTCGTTGGCGACGATCACCGCGTCGGCCGCGGCGACGGCCCCGCGCTCGAGGCGGTCGACGTAGGCGCGGGCCGCCGTCCCGACGAGCCCGCGCTGCGGCACCATGCGGCTCGCGCGGTACAGCTCGTGGAAGTCGACGACGAG
>CAZCRB010000097.1:0-2773 GCA_964500985.1 uncultured Eubacteriales bacterium | reverse complement strand
TGCGCCCGTCGCGCAGCGGGACCCGGTCCCAGGCGGCGAGCAGCTTGGGGCGCTCGGTCGCCCAGGTGTGGCGCGCGAACGCCGCCTGCTGGGCGCGCAGGCCGATCTCGCGCGGGTCCTCGGGGCCGTCGAACAGCGCCCGGATGGCCGCGGCGGTCGCGTGCGGGTCGGTGGGATCGGCGATCAGGGTGCCGACCCGCTCGTCACGCACGACCTTGGCCATGTCGGGCAGGTCGGCCGCGACCACCGGGACGCCGGCGACCATCGCCTCGAACAGCTTGTTGGGGGCCGCGTACACGTAGCTCAGGCACGCCCCCACGATCGGGATGACGAGCGCGTCTCCTGCCGCCGTGATGCGCATGAGCGTGTCGAACGGCACCGGGTCGTAGACGGCGGCGCGACCGGAGAGCCCGCGCTGCTCGATGCGCTCGGCGATCGCGGGCGCGAGGTGGCCGTGGCCGACGAAGGCCAGCGCAAAGCCGGGCAGCTCGTCGAGCGCGTCGACGAGCTCGAGCAGCCCGCGGTTGGCCACGAGGCCGCCGGTGTAGAGCAGCAGGCGGTCCTGGCCGCGCAGCGCGGCCTCGCGCCAGGCGAGGTCGGGCACGGGCGGCTCGGTCACGTCGGGGACGTTGCGCACGACGGCGGGACGGTCGATGCCGTACTCGTCGACGAGCACGTCGGCGCGCCCCTCGTCGCTCGTGATGTTGACGACGGCGCGGCGCAGGAAGAAGCCCTCGTAGGGCTTGGCGAGCGGCTTCCACCACCAGGCGCGCGTCCACGGCCAGTTGCGGTACAGGTTCAGCTCGTCGGAGTCGGTGACCACGACGGCCCCGCGGCGCCAGGCGGCGAGCTGTGCCACGAGCATCGGGTAGATGTCGCGCGGGTTGTAGACGTCGGCGTCCTCGGCCACGGCGGCCGCATACGTGCGCCAGACCGCCTCGACCCAGCGCACCGGGCGGGTCCAGCGCGGCCAGCGGCGGCTCTTGAGCTCGACGCGGCGCACGGTGTAGCCGTCGCGCTGCTCGAACGCGGGCGCCGTGCCGTCGTTGACCGCCACGAGCACGACGTCGAAGCCCTCCTCGGACAAGGTGCGTGCACTGCGGTCGACGCGCGCCAGGAAGCGCGAGGCGTTGTATTGGACGATGCAGACTTTGGGGCGCGAAAGGCGCTCGGGTGCCACGGGCAGAAGACCTCCGTGTCGGGGCCGGCTCGCGGGGTGCGCCGCCGGGTGAAGATGCGTCCGTATCGTACACTAGCGGCTGCGCCCGGCTCACGCGGCCGAGGCGCCGGCGGTGCCCCGCACGGTGCCGCCGACCACCGCCGACGCCCGTACCGAGGAGCCACAGACGCCCATGCGCCACATCGTGATGATCAGCCAGATCCCGCTCTGGTCGATGGGCAAGGCCGTGGGCGGGCCGGCGTTCCAGCAGACCGTCAACCGGCTCTCCGAGCGGTTCCGCATCTCGCTCGTCCAGCCGTCACTCGACTACGTGGGCGACGCGGACCTGCCGCCCAACGTCACGCTCCACCCCTTCGAGCACAAGCTGCACGGCATGTGGCGCTCGATCCCCAAGCTCGGCTGGGCCACCGACACCGCCGGCTGGTACACCTTCCAGTCCTCGGCGCTGCCCGTCGTGCGCGAGCTGATCCGCGAGCAGGGCGCCGATCTCGTCTACGGCTACGAGATCTACGGCACGCCGGTCGCGCGCAAGGCGGCCGACGAGTTCGGCCTGCCGATGGTCGCCCGCTTCCAGGGCACGCTGATGAGCGAGCGCAAGAACATGCGCCTCTCGCGCGTCCGCTTCCACAAGCACGTCGCGGGACTCAAGGTCCCCGCCGACCTCATCGTCATGACCAACGACGGGACGCTGGGCAAGGACTACCTGCTCGAGATCGGTCAGCCCGAGGACCGGATCCGGTTCTGGATGAACGGCGTGGACCGCTCGATCCTCGAGACGCCCGTGCGCGACGTGCGCGCCGAGCTCGGCATCCCCGCCGACGCGCCGATGCTGCTGACCGTGTCGCGGCTCTCGTTCTGGAAGCGCGTGGACCGCTCGATCAAGCTGCTCGCCGAGCTCAAGCGGCGCGGCAGCGAGGCGCGGCTCGTGGTCGTGGGCACCGGCCACGAGGAGGCCAAGCTGCGCGAGCTGACGCTCGCAGAAGGGGTGGCCGACCGCGTGATCTTCGCCGGCGGGGTGGCCCGCGACGAGCTTGCGAGCTACTACAGCACCGCCGATCTGCTCCTGTCGCTCTACGACTTCAGCAACCTGGGCAACCCGGTCATCGAGGCGATGCTGCTCGGACGCCCGCTCATCGCCTACGACGCCGGCGGCACGCGCGACCTGGTCATCGACGGGGTCAACGGGCTGCTCGTGAGCCGACCCGACGACGCCGAGGGCATGGCCACCGTCGTCGAGGCGCTGCTCGCCGACCCCGAGGCGCGCGACGCGCTCGGCGAATCGGCGGCGCAGTGGGCCGCGAACAACCTGTGGACGTGGGAAGAGCGCATCGCCACCGAGGCCGCCGAGCTCGACCGCCTCATGGACGAGGCGGGCCGCCCGCGCGCCTAGGCCGCTGCGCGCTCCTTGCGCGAGCGCAGGAAGTCGGCGACCACCGCGAACACGAGCCCCACGAGCAGGCCGACGAGCGCACCCTGCGCCGCGGCCACCAGGATCGTGCGGCGGTTCGAGACCCCGCTGGCCGACGGCTCACCGAAGTCGGTGACCGTGTCGTCGTAGGTCGCGATCCGCAACGTGATGTCGCGGGTCGCCTC
>CAZCRB010000096.1:0-6262 GCA_964500985.1 uncultured Eubacteriales bacterium | reverse complement strand
TCGTAGACCTCGACGTCGTCGAGCCCCGCACACGCGTGCTTGGCCGCCGGGCAGCGGGGGCAGTTGTCCTTCACGAAGAGCTTGATCTGCACGTCATCCTCCAGGAAGTGAACGGGCCGGTCAGGCGGCGGACTCGCCGGTCTCGGGCGCGGGGTTGTGGTCGGGACCGAGGTCGGTGCGCACGCGGTCGTACAGCTCACCGACCTTGCTGCGGTTCCACGTCTGGACCTTCGAGAAGTAGCCGACGATGCGGGTGACCCCGTAGACCTCGGTCGAACCGCACTCGGGACACTGGGCGCGCAGTCCACGGGTGGTCTTGAGGCAGCCCTCGCACACCGTGAACTCCGGCGAGAAGGCGATCTGGCTGCACTGCGTGTTGCGGAAGGTCTTCTCCACGAAGCCGCGGATCGCCGCGGGATCCGGCTCGCTTTCGCCGAGCCACACGTGGACGATCGCGCCCGCTTCGATGAGCGGATGGAACCGCGACTGCTTCTCGACGCGCTCGATGTAGTCGACGTCGGCGTCGACTGCCAGGTGGATCGAGTTCGTGTAGTAGTAGTTGCTGTCGGTCAGGTTGCCCTTGACCACCGCTGCGGTCTGCTGGGGCCAGTACTTCATGTCCAGCTTCGCAAGACGGTAGCCGGCCGACTCCGCGGGGCTCTCTTCGAGCACCAGGTTGATGCTGTGGCGCTCGGAGAGCTCCTTGCACTTCAGGCTCATCGCGGAGATAACCTTCAGGCCGAACCTGAGGGCTGCGTCCGACTCGTGCAGCTGCTCACCGGTGTGGACCTGGACGAGCTCGTTGAGCCCGATGAGACCGGCAAGATACGTGAGGCGATCCATCTTCAGGTACGGCGAGCCGTCGATCTCCTGCGTGAGCAGCCCGAGCGGACCGTCGCTGCCCAGCGCCACGAGCTCCTCGATGAAGGCCTTCTTCTGCAGGTGGGCCTTGGCCACGACCTCGAGCGACTTGTTGAGCTCCATGAACAGTGCCTGGTCGTTGCCTTGTGCCTTGTAGGCGATGCGCGGCAGGTTGATGGTGACGTTCTGTAGCGCGGAGAAGCGCATCTTCTCCGGCGTGTCGGTCTCCTTGAGCTGCTCCTGGCTCAACTTGAGCTTGAGCCTGCAGCACTGGGACACGGTGACCTCGTCGCCACGGTCGAACACGAAGTACGTGATGCCCTGCTTGCTGGCGACCTCGCACGCCTGGTCGAGGAACTCCTCGTGGCCCGGGGTGCGGAAGAAGTCGTCGGAGATGTGGAGAAGCGGCTTGGGGAACACGAACGTCTTGCCGGTGGCGTCGCCGCGCATGTAGACGTCGAACATCGCCTTGAGGAACGCCTGTGCCTCGGGCTCGTAGTCCTTGTACGTCTTGCCGGTGTAGAGGCCGCCGGGGCCGATCGCCTGGGTGTCGGCGAAGTGCTTGGGCACGTTGTAGTACAGGTTGAAGTCCGTGAAGACGACCTGGCTGCCGCGCGCGCCCGCGAGCTGGTTGAACTCGAAGATCAGCATCTGCGCGAGCTGATCGAGCTCTTCGGGGGTCTTGCCCACGAGGTAGGGCGCGAAGAAGACGTTGACGGCCTCCCAGCCCACGGCACCTGCGTAGTGGGCCTGCAGCGCGCTCGCCATCTTGACCATGTGCCCGATGAGGACCTCAGGGTGCTTGGCCGGCTTGGACACGCTCGTGATGTTGGGCAGGTTCAGTCCGTACTTCTTGATGTACTCGAGGCTGTGGCCGCCGCAGTACGGACGGATGATGAACCCGAGGTCGTGCAGGTGGATGTCGCCGGTGTAGTGCGCCTCTGCCACGTCGTCGGTGAAGACGCGTCGGAGCGCAAACTCCTTGAGGATCGTCTCGGCCAGCGTCAGGTTCACGCTCTCAGGGTTGTGGGTGGTGTTCGAGTTCTCCTTGTTGGCGTTGGTGATGATCTGCTCGACGTCCCACATAGGCAGGCCGAGGTGGCTGTGGCGGCGGTGGGCCATGGTCATGCCGCGCTCGAGCAGCTCGAGGTCGACCATCTCGCGGATGATCGCCGTCGTGACGGTCATCATGCTCGAGCGATCGATCCGATCCTCGACGGCAAGGGCGATCTCTCCGGCGACCGAAGGCTCGAGACCCGCCTCAAGAACGAGGGAGTCCGCGATCTTCGCACGGTCCCAGGTGTCGATCTCCTGGCGGGAGTTGGTCGATACCAGCAGTGCGATGTCTGTCGAGTCAGCGCCCGCCGGAGCCGTAGCCGGTCGGATCACGCTGACGACTCGTTCCATAACCAAAACAGGCCCTCCCGCCCTCTTCTGCCGCCGCGCGCCCCTGTGGCGTGGCGTGTCGTGGTCCCACAACAAACGTCCGAGCCGAATAGCGACTGGACGATACGTTCTAACGAAGCTTCTTCAGTTCCGACGTGAACTCGTCGAGGTCCTGGAACTCCTTGTAGACCGACGCGAAACGCACGTAGGCCACCTTGTCCAGATCGCGCAGACGGGTCAGTACCATGTCGCCCAACACGGCACTGTCGACTTCGTAGCGAAAGCTGTTGTGCAGCTCGGACTCGATGTCGTCTATCAGTGCCTCGAGGCGATCGATCGCCACCTCGCGCTTGGTCGTGGCGACCATGAGCCCGCGCAGGAGCTTGCCGCGGTCGAACGGCTCGACGGCACCGTCCTTCTTGACCACCATGAGCGGCATCTCTTCACGCCGCTCGTAGGTGGTGAAGCGTTCCGCGCACGAGAGGCACTCGCGACGCCGCCGAATGGCGTCCTGTGACTCTGACGTGCGGGAATCGACGACCTTGGTCTCATCGTGACCGCAGAACGGACAGCGCATGAAGTGCCCCCTACATCTAGGCTCCTTGGAACCGTAACACACAATATGTAGGGCTACAACGCGATATTCGGGGTTGTGGGCACCGTTGCGCACAAGGGCCTACGGAATTGGTGCGGAAAGTGCGAATCGCCCGTCAGCGCATCGCCGTCCGGGGTGCCTCCGGACGGGTCGAGGGGACCTTGATCGCCGACCCTGCGTGCAGCGTGGACGACTCCAGTCCGTTGAGCGAAGCGATCAGTCCGGCCGTCTGCTCTGTGCTGAGGCCCTCGACGGGATGGCTCTGCGCGAGCGCCCACAGGGTGTCCCCCTGCTCCACCAGTCGGGTGGTCGTCTCGACGTCGCCGGGATCGACCGGGCGCGTCAGCGTCAGAGCCACGAACGTCGCGACGATGGCGACGGCGACCACGGCCAGCTCGATCGCGCGGGTGCGATGGGCCGTGCGCGATGCACGGACGCGGGCGGGTCGCTCGACACGTATGGATGAAGCGGTGGCGTTCATGGCTGCTCCCTCTGCTGCAACTCGTCTTCTCGCCCTGACACTAGCGGGCGGGTCTGACATTCCTCGACGAGAAGGCGAACACCTGTTCGTACACAGGATAGCAAACATATGTTCGATTGCAAGCGTCGCACGGTACGAACGCGTGTTTGCGCCGGCGACGCAACACCGATAGACTGGCGTCGCACACTTGTTCGGTGGCGGAGGGGATCCGTATGGCGTACCAGCGTGAGCTCACCAAGCGGCAGCAGGAGATCCTGGACTACATCCGGGGCGAACTCCATCGTCGTGGCTATCCGCCGAGCGTCCGTGAGATCGGCGAGGCCGTGGGCCTCTCCTCCTCCTCCACCGTTCACTCGCACCTTGCGGCGCTCGAGGCCAAGGGGTTCATCAGGCGCGATCCGTCGAAGCCGCGCGCGCTCGAGGTGTTCGACTTCCGCGAGTCAGAGCGAGGCATCGACACGGCGGGTATCCGAGCGGTCCCGGTCGTGGGCCAAGTCGCCGCCGGTCAGCCCATCCTCGCTGCCGAGAACATCGAGCAGACGATCCCGCTGCCCGCCGAGCTCGCATCGGGTGACGACCAGACCTTCATCCTGCGCGTGCGCGGGGAGTCGATGATCGAGGTCGGGATCCTGCCCGGCGACTTCGTCGTCGTGCGGCAGCAGCAGACCGCCAACAACGGTGACATCGTCGTGGCGATGATCGACGATGAGGCCACGGTCAAGACGTTCTACCGCGAGGCCGACCGCATCCGTCTGCAGCCCGAGAACGCCTCTATGGAGCCGATCTACTCGCGCGACGTCAGCATCCTCGGCAAGGTGGTCGCGCTGTTCCGTCGGCTCTAGCCTTCGGAGCCCGCTTCCGTCATCTCGCCGGGCTCGTCAGGCTCTTCGCCGTCGCGCCCCTCTCCGGTGTCGACCACGTACTCCTCGAATTGAGGGACGAGCGTGGGCGGAACCCGTAGAGACAGACGCGTACCCTCATCGAGGTGCCGCTCGGTGACGATCTGGGTCCGCTCGTGTGCCAGCGTGACGACCTCGCCGTGCGTGTAGGGAACGAGGACGGTCATGGCGACGGTCCCCTGTGCCGCCGCGTCGGCGATGCGCGCTATGAGCGCGTCGAGGCCCTCTCGCTCGAGTGCGGAGACGAAGACCGCACCCGGATACCGCCTGGCCAAGCCGGCTCGCTCCGATGCGTCGATCGTGTCGGCCTTGTTGAACACCACGATGCCGGGGGTCCGGTGTGCGCCGATCTCCTGCAGGACCTCGCTGACCGCCTGCATCTGGGCCTCACGCTGCGGCGCGCCGGCGTCGGTCACGCGCAGGAGCAGGTCCGCCTCGTTGACCTCGTCGAGCGTCGACTTGAACGCCTCGACGAGGCCGTGCGGGAGCTTGTTGATGAAGCCGACGGTGTCGGTAAGCGTGATCTCGCGTCCTTCGGGCAGGTGCAGGCGGCGCGTCGTGGAGTCCAGGGTGGCGAAGAGCATGTCCTCGGCGAGCACCCCTGCGTCGGTCAGCGCGTTGAGCAGCGTCGACTTGCCGGCGTTGGTGTAGCCGACGAGAGCGACGCGGAACACGCCGCTGCGTGCGCGTCGTTTGCGCTGCAGCTGCCGTTCGCCCGAGACGGCGCGCAGCTCGCGCTTGAGCTCGGCGATGCGCCCGCGTGCGAGACGGCGGTCGGTCTCCAGCTGGGACTCGCCGGCGCCGAAGCGGGTGCCTCGCCCGCCGCCGAGCCGCTCCTTCTCGAGGTGGCCCCACATGCCCTTGAGCCGAGGCAGCACGTACTCGGTCTGAGCGAGCTCGACCTGAAGCTTACCCTCACGGCTCGTCGCGTGCTGAGCGAAGATCTCGAGGATCAACGCGGTGCGGTCGAGCACCTCCACCTTGGGCAGCAGGTCATCCAGGCTCGACTGCTGGCTCGGGCTCAGCTCGTCGTCGAAGATGACGAGGTTGGCTCCGGTGGTCGCGGCGAGCTCGGCGACCTCCTCGGCCTTGCCGGTCCCGATGAACGTGCGCGGGTGCGGACGGTCGAGTCGCTGGGTGGCCATGCCGACGACCTCGGCGCCCGCGGTCTGCGCGAGGCGCTCGAGCTCGGCAAGCGACTCCTCGATCGGCCAGTCACTTCGCCCCCGGTCAACGCCGACGAGCACCGCACGGTCGCGGCGCTCGTCGAGTTCGTCTCCGGTTATGGGATAGCTGCGTTTTGCCACGCTTAGGTGTATGCCCCTTAGAGCTCGGTCTTGATGCGCTCGAGCGCCTCGGCGAGTCGATCGTCGGGCGTCGCGAGCGAGATGCGGATGTAGCCCTCGCCGTCGGGACCGTAGGCGCTGCCTGCGGGAACGATGACGCCGGCCTTCTCAAGCACGAGCGTGGCGTACTCGGCCGAGGTGTAGCCCTCGGGGATGCGCGCCCACACGTAGATGGTGCCGGCCGACTTGCGGGCCGACAGGCCGATCGAGCCCAGCGTGTCGAGCACCATGTCGCGGCGACGCTCGTAGATCTCGCACATCTGCATGACGTCGTCCTGCGGGCCGAGCATGGCCTCGATGGCGGCGTCCTGGATGGCGGTGAACGCACCCGAGTCGATGTTGGACTTCACGGTGCCGAGGGTCTTGATGGCCTCAGGGTTGCCGCAGGCGAACGCGATACGCCAGCCGGTCATGTTGTACGCCTTCGAGCAGCTGAACAGCTCGATGGCGACGTCCTTGGCGCCCGGGCGCTCCATGAGGCTGGGCGGACGGTAGCCGTCGAAGCCGATCTCGGAGTAGGCGTTGTCGTGGACGAGCAGCAGGTCGTGCTTCTTGGCGAACGCGATCGCGCGGTCGAAGTACTCGACCGGCGCGGCGACGGCCGCCGGGTTGTTGGGGTAGCTGATGAACATCATCTTGGCCTTGGCGAGCACGTCGGCCGGCGTCGACTCGAAGTCGGCGAGCCAGTCGTTGT
>CAZCRB010000095.1:0-6323 GCA_964500985.1 uncultured Eubacteriales bacterium | reverse complement strand
GGCATGCGCCAGCTGCGCGCCACCGGCTGGATGCACAACCGGGTGCGGCTGGTCTGCAGCTCGTTTCTCGTCAAAGACCTGCTGCAGCGGTGGCAGGACGGGGCGAGGCACTTCGAGGAGACCCTGGCCGACTTCGATCCGGCCATCAACGCCTTCAACTGGCAGTGGGCGGCCGGCTCGGGCGCGGACGCCGCTCCCTACTTCCGGATCTTCAACCCGGTCTTGCAGGGAAAGCGGTTCGATCCGCACGGCGCGTACGTCAAAGAGTGGGTCCCGGAGCTCGCGGGGCTCGAGGGGCGCTGGCTGCACGAGCCGTTCAACGCCCCGACGCGCGTGCTGGCCGCGGCGGGCGTGCGTCTCGGAACCGACTACCCCGCGCCGATCATCGATCACGCTCAGGCGCGCGTACGAGCGCTCGCGGCCTTCGCCGCGATGCGGGGGGCCGCTCCGCCGCTCTCGTGACCCTACTTCTTCAGCTTCTCGAAGAGGTACTCGATGCGCGTGCGGCCGTCGGCGATGACCGTCATCGTGACCAGGCCCATGGACTCGCCCTTGGTCACGGTGATGACCGTCGTGGAGGCATCGCCCGAGGCGTCCTCCTGCACGTCCCAGCCGGCGTCGGTGAAGCCCGCGCCCACACCCTTGACCACGTCGTCGAACGGGTCGGGCGTCGCGATTGCGAAGATGGCGCTGTCGCTGAGCTCCTGCTTCTGCACGAGCTCGGCACCCGGCCACAACGGCAGATCGGCGGCGTTGTCCGGCATCTCGCCGGCGACCGCGGCACCGACCACCGCGACCGTCGCCTCTTCCGTGATGACCTTGGGCGGCGGCGTGAACCGCTGCTCGATCGCGGAGCAGCCGGCGAGCGGCACGGCGAGGGCGAACACGGCGACGATGGTTGCGATACGGCGGTACATACGGTCCTCTCGGTGACACGAACGCCCCGCAGAAGCGCGAGGCGCGAAGGGCGATCTGGCGGAAGCGTGTGCGAATCGAACACACCCGGGAGGCTCTTCACCCCCCACACTGGTTTTGAAGACCAGGCCCGGCACCAGCCGAGAACCGCCTCCGTCCGAGCATTGTCCGAGCCGCCTGTGCCGATGTCAAACGAACCCGGCCGCCCCGCGCGCGCGGTGCACCTGCGTGACGGCACACAGCGGAGGCCCGGCTGGGGGACAGCGACGCTCACCAGCGAACATGAGAGGACTCTAACCGCCTTCTCACACTCGGCTTATCGGTCACGCCGACTCTTGCTAGTGGACTGGTGTCGACACCGGAGGGCCTGGCATGAGCCGAGCAAGGAACTGGATGAGCGCCAACAAGGTGGCGACGGGGCTTCTCGTCGCGATCTCGCTCGTCGTGGGTCTGGTCGCGATCGTGGGAGTAGCACGCGCCACCGACTCGCCCGCGTTCTGTAACGCAGCCTGTCACGAGATGCAGCCCTACCACACCGCCTGGGCGGACGGGCCGCACGCCGACATCGCCTGCGTTGAGTGTCATGTCGATCCGGGCACCGTGGCCCGCCTCACCCACAAGGCGGAGGCGGCCAAGGAGCTGTGGGCCCACGTCTCGGGTGACCCGACCTTCCCGCTTGAGACCTCCGAGACCATCGTCCCCAACGAACGCTGCATCCGCTGCCACGAGAAGATCGCGGTGACGGCCGAGGGTTTCGACCACTCCGAGCACGCCACGCGCGGCACCTGTGAGAGCTGCCACGCCGACGCCGGTCACGAGGTCAGCGACACCGCGCTCAAGCAGGCGGGCATCTTCAACCCCGAGGCCCAGAAGCAGATCCTCACCGCGCAGGTCGCCACCGTTGACGGCGGCGTCGCCAACATCGCCAATCACGTCGCAGTCCCCTGTTCCAACTGCCACGACATGGACAAGACGGGCTGCTCGAGCTGCCACACCCCCAAGCACGAGGGCACCGGCCCCGCGGCCAAGGACGCGCAGTGCGTGACCTGCCACGCGCCCGGTACCTCGTTCGTGTTCGCCCACCCCGTCGAGACCGACTGCGCCTCGTGCCACACGCAGCCCGCCGCCGCGCACGCCTTCAAGGGCCAGTGCGCGACGTGCCACACCGAGCCCGGCGTGAAGTGGGCGTTCGCCCACGCCGACACGGCCGACTGCACCAACTGTCACGAGCGACCTGCCGGGCACCGCGCCGGCGCGTGCTCCACGTGCCACGCCTCGGGCGCGACCTGGGCGTTCCGTCATCCGGCCCAGACCGCCAACTGCACCACCTGCCACGCTCGTCCCGCCGGGCACCGCGCCGGCTCGTGCACGACCTGTCACAAGGCGGGTGCGACCTGGGCGTTCAGCCATCCCGGCTCCGCCAACTGCACGAGCTGCCACACGCGTCCTGCCGGACACCGCTCCGGTTCGTGCACGACGTGTCACAAGGCGGGTGCCTCGTGGGCGTTCAAGCATCCGAGCAACAAGGCGAGCTGCACGTCGTGCCACGCCCGCCCGGCGAAGCACCGCAGCGGCTCGTGCACGACCTGTCACAAGGTCGGCAAGTCGTGGGCGTTCAGCCACCCCGGCTCGAAGGCCACGTGCACCAACTGCCACAACCGTCCCGCCGGACACCGCAGCGGCTCGTGCACCTCGTGCCACTCGGTCGGCTCGTCGTGGGCGTTCAAGCACACGAGCTCGTCGAGCTGCGCATCGTGCCACAGCGCGCCGTCGAACCACTACGGCACGTCGTGCGCCTCGTGCCACTCGCCGAGCAAGGCCTGGTCGAACGCGACGTTCTCGCATGCGAGGATCCCGGGCGGTGAGCACACGTACAAGAGCTTCGCGTGCGCCAACTGCCACCCGAGCGGGTACAGTTCACACTCGTGCACCAAGTGCCACGACAGCAACAACCCGAGCGACTGACATGCACAGGAATGAGGGTGACGTGACCGGACTCGACCGGCAGAAGGTGTTCGTCGCCGTGACGGCGGCACTCCTGGCGCTGGCCGGCACCTCGCTTGCCGTGGCCGGGTCGCGCAGTGCGGCCTACGCCAAGCCCGCCGTCGTCGAGACCACCCGTGCCCTTGCGGTCGTCGCAGCGCCCGCCGCACCCGTGCCGTCAGCCACGACATCGCCCGCGCTCGAACCGGCGCCCGCCGCCCCCGCGGCCCGCACCACCGTCGTCAGGCCTCCGCGCGTCAGCGAGAACCGCAACCCCTCGAGCGACGGCGAGGCCGGCAAGCCCGCGGCGACCAAGACCGAGCGTCCCAAGGCTCCCGAGAAGCCCAAGGACGAGCCCAAGACCCCGCCGTCTGACACCTCGACCGACGGCGACCACGACCACGAGACCGTGACGCCGCCCGTGCGCGACGAGGGCGGCGACAGCGACCACTCCGACAACGCCACCACGCCCACCTTCTCCCACGTGGGGATCGCCGGTGCCGACCGGGTGACAATTGGGAATGATAGGAAAGTGAGCAAGCCCGAACGTCACTAGTACGGCAGGTGCATCCGATGAACATCCTTCTGGTCGAAGACGAGGACAACATCGCTTCGTTCATGTCCAAGGGCCTGACCGCCGAAGGACACCACGTGGAGCGCGCGGGCACCGCACTCGACGGCGCCGCGATGGCGCTGACCTTCGATTTCGATGTCATCTTGCTCGATCTCATGCTCCCCGACGCGAGCGGCGGCGATGCCCTCGAGCGGATCAGGCAGGTCAAGTCCGACGTGCCGGTCATCGTCGTGAGCGCCCTGGGCGAGGTCGAGAACAAGGTCGACCTGCTCGACAAGGGCGCCAACGACTTCCTCGTCAAACCGTTCGCCTTCGCCGAGCTCGCCGCACGGGTGCGCGCGGCCGGACGGCAGGGCCAGGCCTCCGGGCGCGAGATCGTCGCCGGCGACCTGACGCTGGACACGAGGACCCGCGTGGTGACGCGCGCCGACGGCAAGACCGCCGACCTCCCGAGCCGCGAATTCGCCTTGCTCGAGTACCTCATGCGCCACGCCGGCCAGGTGCTCACCCGCCAGCAGCTGCTCGATGCGGTGTGGGGCATCGACTTCGACACGGAGAGCAACGTCGTCGACGTCTACGTGAGCTACCTGCGCCGCAAGCTCGACGTACCCGGCGAGCCGAGCGTCATCGAGACGGTGCGCGGAGCCGGGTACCGTGTCCGCGCGTAAGCGCCGCTTCTCCGCCAGCGCGCGCGTCCAGCTCGCGATGACCGGCGTGCTCGCGGTCACCATCGCCCTTCTCGTCTTGGTCGCCTACGGCGTGACGACGCGAGCGCTGGTCACGTCGACCGACGCCACGCTGTCGCGCGAGGCCGACGCGTTCCAGGCCGCGGTCTCCGGGGCACCCGGCGAGCTCTCGCTCGAGGCGGCGACGCGCGCCTACCTCACGCAACGCACCGGCAGCCAGGCCGGCCTCGATCCCGTGCTCCTCGCGGCGTTCACCGACGGACGCGTGATCTCCAACTCCGATCTGCGTCTCGAAGACGCCCCCGAGAACACCGCCGCCAAGAACCCGCCGGCGTCCCCCACGTTCTCGACGATCGTGGTCGACGACGTGACCTACCGGCTGCTGTCGGTCCCGATCACCTCGCAGGGGCAGGCGGTCGGCGTGTTCCAGGTCGCGTTGTCGCAAGCGCCGGCGACGAGCACGGCGACGCGCGTGGCCGTGGCCCTGAGCGCTGCCGGCCTGCTCGCACTCGCCCTCGGCGTACCGCTCTCCTACTGGGCGACGCGCCGGGCGCTGGTGCCGCTGACGACGATGGCGGCCGACGCCGAAGAGGTCACGCTCCACGATCCCGGCCGCCGCATCGAGTACGAGGGGCCGCGCGACGAGCTCGGCTCGCTGGCCGATTCGCTCAACGCCATGCTCTCCCGCCTCGAACGCGCCTACGACGACCAGCGGCGCTTCGTCGCTGACGCGAGCCACGAGCTGCGCACGCCGGTGGCCGTGGTGCGCGGCAACGTCGAGCTTCTGCGCGCCGGGGCGCTCGACGCCGACGGTGCCGACGAGTCGCTCGCGATGATCGAGACCGAGGCGGTCCGTATGAGCCGCCTTCTCGACGAGCTGCTCGCCCTGGCGCGGCTCGAGAGCGGCACCAAGCGCCAGTTCCAGCCGCTCGAGCTGCGCACGCTCGTCGACGAGGTCGCCGCGCGCGGCCGCGCACTCGGCGAGCGGGAGTTCGCGGTGCTCGGCGAGTGCGGCCTGTGGATCGAGGGCGACCCCGACCTGCTCGACCAGGCCTTCGTCAACATCGTGAAGAACGCGATCGCCCACACGGCCCAGGGCGGCACCATCACGCTCGCGTGCTCGGCCGAGGACGGACGGGCGCGCGTCACGATCACCGACGACGGCCCCGGAATCCCGGAAGCCGACGTCGAGCGCGTCTTCGACCGGTTCTACCGGGCGCAGGGCGGGCGCCGTGACGCGAACGGCGGCGGAGCGGGCCTCGGGCTGGCCATCGCACAGCGCCTCATCCAGCTGCACGGCGGCGAGATCACCGCCGGCAACGTCTCGCCGCACGGGGCGCGCTTCACCATAGAGCTGCCACGGCTGCAGCAGCCCGACGAGACCGCGTGAGCCCGCTGCTCTAGGCCTGCCGACCGGTCGCGGAACGCAGCACGCGCACGTCACCCACACGCTTGGTGACGCCCTGCGCGTCGAAGTACTCCAACAGCGGGACCGCGTACTTCCGAGAGACCCCCAACGGCTCCCGCAGCTCCGACGTCGTCGCGCCCTGCGGCCGCGCGGCGAGGAAGTCCTCGAGACCTGAGCGCGCCGTCGCGATCGCGGAAGCCGAGAAGTGGAAGTCGCTCGATACCCGGACCGCGTCGCCCGACTCGACGAGACGAGCGAGCGCCTTGCGCACCACCGCGGCGTCGAACCCTGTCTGCGCGGCGACGTCGCCGACGCTGGGCGGGGCGATGCCCGCGCCGATCAGCAGCGCGCCGACGGCCTCGACCGCGGCCTGCTCCTCGGCGAGCGCGGAGACCGCGGCCTTGGGGTGGCGCACCGTCCCCTTCTCGGTGACGGCCACGCCGCGCGCGACCGCGACCTCGAGCACGGCGTCGAACGCCTTGGGCGACAGACGCCGGTCGACCCGGTCGCGCAATGCGCTCGTCGCGATGCCGGTCGCGAGCGGCTCGGCCTCGTGAAACGCGAGCAGCTCGCGCTCCACGGCCGCGACGGCGTGATCGAGCGCGTCGGCCGTCACGAACGCGGTCTCGCCGCCGATCCTGAGCCGCTCGAGCTTGGCCTTGTTGAGCTCGTCTGCCACCTGGGGGCGCGGAACGCCGAGTGCCGCAGCGACCTCGGCGCTCGTCATCGGCAGCCCGCGGCTCGCGAGCAGGCCGAC
>CAZCRB010000094.1:0-6346 GCA_964500985.1 uncultured Eubacteriales bacterium | reverse complement strand
CGAACTTGAGCAGATCGCTGTTGTCGGGAGTCATGCGTCACAGCATACCCGCGACAGAGGGACGATAGAAGCCCACGCGGACGGGTGCGCGCGACACGGCGACCAGAGGGTGCCCGCGCTCAGGCGGCCGGGCCGGGCTTCTCGAGCCAGACGAGCTCGACGGGGCCGATGCACTCGCGCCGGAAGGCGGTGTAGCCCCGCGCCGCGTAGAGGGACAGCGGGACGCGGGCGTCGGCGCCCGTGAACAACTCGTAGCGCAGCGCGTGCGGGAACGCCGCTTCTAAGGCGTCCATGAGCGCGGTGGCGACCCCCCTGCGCAGCCAGTCACCGGCGACGACGAGCCGGCCGACCTCGACGGTTGCGTCGGTGCGCAGCCAACCGCGAACGCTGCCGATCACCTGACCGTGCGCGGTGACCGCGACCACGAAGAGCGTGCCGGCATCGTAGAGCCTCTCAAGGTCCGACAACGTCTCGACGAGTGGCGGGAGTTGGGCGGGGTCGATCCCGAGCCCGGAGGAGACCCGCCCGAACGCTTCGCGCTGCACCACGAGAACGGCCGCGAGTTCGCTGCGCGAAGCAGCCCGTGTGCGATAGCCCTCGTGCGTCATCGGCTCCCCCTATCGGTGTGACCCACCGAGAAACAGAAACGCCCCGGTCTGCGGGAGACCGGGGCGTTTCGCACAGGCATGCTACTTGGCGTAGTCGACCGCGCGGCTCTCGCGGATGACCACGACTTTGACCTGACCCGGATACTCCAGCTCGTCCTCGATCTGCTTCGCGATATCGCGGGCGAGAACCACCGAGTCGGTGTCGTTGATCTGGTCGGGCTTGACCATGACGCGGATCTCGCGACCGGCCTGCATCGCGTAGGTCTTCTCTACACCCTTGTGGCTGTTGGCCACGGCCTCGAGCTTCTCAAGACGCTTGATGTAGGACTCGAGGGTCTCGCGGCGGGCGCCGGGACGGGCGGCGGAGATGGCGTCGGCGGCCTGGACGAGCACGGCCTCGATCGTCTGGGGCTCGACGTCGCCGTGGTGGGCCTCGATGGCGTGGATGATGGCCTTGGGCTCGTTCATCCGGCGAGCGAGATCGGCACCGATGGTGGCGTGAGGGCCCTCGACGTCGTGGTCGATGGCCTTGCCGAGGTCGTGCAGGAGACCGGCGCGCTTGGCGAGGGTCTCGTCGACACCGAGCTCGGAGGCCATGACGCCAGCGAGGTAGGCGACCTCGAGCGAGTGGTTGAGGACGTTCTGGCCGTAGCTCGTACGGAACTTCAGACGGCCGAGGGTGCGGATGAGCTCGGGGTGCAGGTTGTGGACGCCGGCATCGAAGGCGGCCTGCTCGCCGGCCTCGTGAATCTGCTGCGTCACGAGCTGCTCGGCCTTGTTGAACATCTCCTCGATGCGCGCAGGATGGATGCGTCCGTCCTGGATGAGCGTCTCGAGCGTGACGCGCCCGATCTCGCGCCGAACCGGATCGAAGCTCGAGAGGACGACCGCCTCAGGGGTGTCGTCGATGATCAGGTTGATGCCGGTGAGCTGCTCGAAGGCGCGGATGTTGCGACCCTCGCGACCGATGATACGGCCCTTCATGTCGTCGCTCGGGATGTGGACGACCGACACCGTGGACTCGGCGGTGTGATCCGCGGCGACGCGCTGGATGGCGATGCCGACGATGTTGCGCGCCTTCTTGTCCGCCTCTTCGCGCGCCCGGGCCTCGGACTCGCGGATGTAGGTGGCGGCGTCGCGGTTGACGTCGTCTTTGATCCGGCTGATGAGCTCGGCGCGCGCCTCGTCGGCGGTCATGCCGGCGACGGCCTCGAGCCGGTTGCGCTCCTCTTCCTCCATCAGCTCCAGTTCCTTCTCACGCTTGGTGATCTGGCCCTGGACCGAGGAGATCTGGTGCTCGCGCTTGTCGAGGGACTCGGCGCGGCGGTCGATGGACTCCTCGCGCTGTGCGAGGCGGTTCTCGAGCGCCTGTACTTCCTTGCGGCGCTCCTTGGCCTCGGTCTCAGCTTCCTGCTTCATGCGGAAGATCTGATCCTTTGCTTCGATCAGCGCTTCCTTCTTGAGCGTCTCGGCCTGCTTCTCCGCATCGCGCACGGTCCGCTCTGCCTCTTCGGCAGCGCGGGAAGTGCGGTCCTTGATCAGGAAGCGGTTGATTGCATAGCCGAGGGCGACGCCAGCGGCAAGCGTGACCAGGATGATCAGGATCGTGCTCGCAGACATGCGCCCTCCTTCCGGTGGTAGTGGTACGCGTCATCGTGTCAGTCAAGACGCGAACCATCGGGCACCCGGGCGCGCGTGCGCGTGAGGCCGGATAGTCGCATCCGGCACTGCGATCGGATCTGTACAGAAGCCTTTGGATACTCGCATACACGCCGACTAGGCTCCCCCAGCCTGCGCGTCGACGAGTATCGCGTTAGCAGCTACACAAACCGCACGAGGCCGAAACGGCCGGTGCGAAGAATCGCAATGCCTGCGCGTATACTATCTCCGACCTGCGGCGATGGTCAAGGAACAGCAAGGTTCGCCAAGGCGACGAAAGGCTCTATTCTCCGACGAACGGCTCTGGTTCCAGGCCGTCTTCGCCCGTTTCCGATACCCTGGCGACGGCTTCGCGCGCGACGGCGAACGAGAATCCCCTGCTCACGAGCCGGCGCAACAGTCTGTCGCGGTCTGCAGCGACACGGACCCGTCGGCTGCCCAGCGCGGTGATGGCGCGGTCGAGCTCATCGGTCGCGCTTTCGGCTTCCAGGGCCTCGGAGGCAACTGTGTCATCGACGCCCCGCTCGCGCAGCTCCCGCGCGATACGGCGCGGCCCGAACCCGGTGGCCGAACGCGCGCGTACCCACCCTGCCGCGAACCGGGCGTCGTCGAGCAGCTCGAGTTCGGCGAGCCGGTCGAGGACTGCGGCGACGATCGGTGACGGGTATCCGTCGTTCACGAGCCGTTTTGCGACTTCGGCGCGTGACCGGTCGCGGTATCCGAGGTAGTTGAGCGCCCGGTCGCGGGCGCAAGGCAGTTCGGCCTCGGCTAGTGTCGCCTCGAGCGTCCCGGGCTCGATCGCGACACCCGGCTCGAGGCCGAGCGCACGCACGACCGCGGCGGCAGTCGTGCGCGGCTCCGCGCCGTCTGAGAAGCAGAGACGCCGGGCGCGGCGGTCCGGCCCGGCGGTCTCTATGCGAACGATGGTGACTGGCACAGCGTCGTCAGCCGCCCTACTTGGCTGCCACGGTTGCCGATTCCGATGCCGCCTCCCGCATCTGGGTACCCGCGGAGGGCAGGCCGAGGGACTCGCGGATCCTGCGGTCGACCTCATCGCGCAGGTCGGGGTGCTCGCGCAGGAACTCCTTGGCGGCCTCGCGGCCCTGTCCGAGTCGCTCCTCGCCGTAGGTGTACCAGGCGCCGGACTTGGCGACGATCCCCTCTTCGACACCGAGGTCGAGGATCGAGCCTTCCTTGCTGATACCGGTACCGAACATGAGGTCGAACTCCGCCTGCCGGAACGGCGCGGCGACCTTGTTCTTGACCACCTTGGCGCGGACGCGATTGCCGACGATCTCGGTACCTTGCTTGATCGAGTCGATGCGCCTGACGTCGATGCGCACCGTCGAGAAGAACTTGAGGGCGCGTCCGCCGGTGGTGGTCTCAGGGCTTCCGAACATGACGCCGATCTTCTCGCGCAGCTGGTTGATGAAGATGCACGTCGTGTTGGACTTGCTCAGCGAGCCGGCGAGCTTGCGCAGGGCCTGGCTCATGAGGCGCGCCTGAAGGCCTACCGACGCGTCTCCCATCTCGCCCTCGATCTCCGCGCGCGGGACGAGTGCGGCGACCGAGTCGATGACGATGACGTCCACAGCCCCGCTGCGGACGAGCATGTCGCAGATCTCGAGTCCCTGCTCGCCGGTGTCCGGCTGGCTGATGAGGATCTCGTCGATGTCGACGCCGAGGCGTGAGGCGTAGCTCGGGTCCAGCGCGTGCTCAGCGTCGATGAACGCGCAGACGCCGCCCATGGCCTGCGCCTCCGCGACGATCTGCAGCGCAAGCGTGGTCTTACCGCTCGACTCGGGTCCGTAGATCTCGACGATCCTGCCGCGCGGCACGCCACCTATTCCGAGCGCGGCGTCGAGCGCGAGCGACCCCGTCGGGATGGCCTCGATCTGATCGGTGGCGGCACTCTCGCCGAGCTTCATGATCGAGCCCTTGCCGAACTTCTTGTCGATCTGCTCTTTGGTGACCTCGAGCATCTTCTCTTTTTCGCGGTCCATGTTCCTTCTCGCTCCTGTTCCCTAGGCGGGACCCCTCGGGGCTGCCTCGAACCTACACGAACACCTGTTCGGTGTCAACGGCGTTTTGGGTCGGCTGGTAGCCGGCCGCGCCGCACGACCTCGACCCCACGGCGCCGCCTGTCGTCACTCCCCCCGCAGACTCCAGGCGGCGAGTTCCGAGTAGACCGGACCGTGCGGCGTCAGCCGACTTGAGAGCACACTAACCCGTGGGTCTGACATCACATCTGCATGGGCGGCAAGCGCCTCCTGTCCGGCACGCAGCGCCTCGGCGGACACGGCATGAGGCCGTCGGGCCCGGCACAGCGTCGCGTGTGCCCTGAAGCCGCGCGATGAGGCCACGACGCCATAGCGGGCCGACGCCTGCTCGACGGCTTCGGCCAGTCGCGCACAGCGGTGCTCGGGATCGTCGAAGGTGACCCAGAGCATCGCGGCTCGGCTCTGACGCGGCACGGCGCAGAGCGCGTCGGGCGCGAGCATGGGCGCGGGCAGGGCCGTCACGATGGGCCCGAGGTCCTCTGCGAGGTCGCGAAGGGCGGGCTCAGGCATCTCGCCGAGGAACTGCAGGGTCAGGTGCAGGTTGCGCGGCGCGACCCACTTCTCGTCGCGCCAGCGTGGATCGGCGCGCCGAACCGCCGCGCCGGTGGACTCCAGGGCCGCGACCAGCCGCTCGGTGAGCTCAAGGGCGACGAAGGCGCGCACCGGTCTCACCGGCCCTTGAGCGCCAGTCGCAGCAGGTCGAGCGCGGTAGACGTGGCACGCGCTCGGATCGAGGCCCGCGAGGACCGCTCGCCGAACCTTCGTTGCACAGCCGTGGTGCCGCCGCTCGTCGCGATCGCGAACCACACGAGTCCGACCGGCTTTGCGACGGTGCCGCCCGAGGGACCCGCGATCCCGGTTACCGAGACGGCGATGTCGGCACCCAACCGCTCGCGCGCGCCCTGCGCCATGGCGCGTGCGGTCTCTTCGCTGACGGCGCCGAACTGCGCGAGAAGACCCGCCGGGACATCGAGGAGGTCGATCTTGGCCTGGTTCGCGTAGCTGACCACGCCGCCGCAGAATGCGTCCGAGGAGCCCGCGACGTCGGTCAGTGAAGCGGCTACGAGGCCGCCGGTGCACGATTCGGCCGTAGCGATCGTCGCACCTGTGGCGCGGGCACAGGCGATCACCGCTTCGGCGAGCGTCGCGCCGTCGGTGGCGTAGCAGCTCTCGCCGAGGGCGTCGGTCACGGCGTCGGCTGCCGCGGTGAGCCGCTCGGGACCCGCGCCGTCGTCGAGGAGTATGACGCGCACGTCACCGGGCTTCGCGAGAACGGTCAACTCCACGCCGGGGTACGCCGCGAGTGCCCCCTGCGCGGTGACCTGAGCGTCTGATTCCGAGAGGCCGACGACCCCGAGCTCGATGGGTTCGGCGCGGATCAAGGCGTAGCGCGCCAGGGCCTGCTCCAGCATCGGCCGCATCTCCGACGGGGGGCCGGGCAGCAGCACCAGGAACCCCGCCGGCGTCGCGACGATCTGGCCGGGTGCGGTGCCCGTCGTCGGATCGATGACCTTGGCGCCGTCGAGGACTTCTGCCTGCACGAGGATCGATCCGGCGGCGACCGGGTCGCGGTGGCGCGCAACGAACGGGGCGAGCAGGTCCTCCAGGCGCGGGTCTCTCGTCAGGCTCACGCCCAGAGCGGTGGCCGCGGCCTGGCGGGTGATGTCGTCGTGGGTGGGCCCGAGCCCGCCGGTGGTGACGACCAGGTCGTGGTCAGCGGTGAGCCGCGCGAGCAACCGCGAGAGCAGGGCCGGGTCGTCACCGACGCTCACCGCCTCGCTGACGCGCAGGCCTCTCGGCGCCAGCGCGCGAGCGATCTCGGCCGTGTTGGTGTCGACCCTCAGCCCTTCGACAAGCTCGCTGCCGACAGTGACGATCGCCGCGGTAGCGGACATCTCGAGTCGCCTACCCGACCGTCTCGTCGAGCTCGTCTTCCGCCGCGCGTTCGGCGCAGTGCGCCTCGTCCGCCAGGGCGGCATCGCCCGTCCACGGCCCGACGAGCACCTCGGAGGCGCTGCG
>CAZCRB010000093.1:0-6450 GCA_964500985.1 uncultured Eubacteriales bacterium | reverse complement strand
AGCGGATCGAGCTTGGCCGTGATTGCCGTGCCGCCAGCCATCGAGATCTGCACCACGCCGGCGCGGTCGATGTCGCCTCGGATGGCCATGGACTGGCCGGTGCCGGTCGCACCGAGGATGGCGACGACGCCGTCCTGCTCGATGAGCTTGCTGGCCGCGGCGACCGCCTTGGCCTCGTCGGTCGCGTCGTCCTCGAAGATGATCTCGACGGGACGGCCGTCGATCCCGCCGTCGTCGTTGAGGGCTTTGACCTCGAGCTCGAGCGCGCTCTTCTCCGACGCGCCCAGGGCCGCATAGGTGCCCGTCAGCGACAGGATGGCCCCGATCTTGATCGGCTCTGCGCCGGTGCTGCCGCCGTCGGTGTCGCTGCCTGCCGACGAGCAGCCGGCCACCGACGCCATCAGCACTCCCGCAAGCAGGGCGACCGCCGCCCGTTTCCAGATGCTGTTCATCGCACGCTCCTCCTTCGGACCCACGGGACGGGGCCGCATGCCTGCCGGCACCGGCCCCGTCCCCGCGGGCATCGGATCACTCGGCGAGGGCGAACTCGCCGTTCTTGATGACGTAGAGCTGCAGGTCCTTGTCGGACAGACCGTTGTGGTCGGTGGGCGAGAACGTGAACGTCCCGCCGATGCCGACGAACCCGTTTGTCTTCTCGATCTCGTTGCGCAGCGCCTCCGGCGTGATGTCGCCGTCGATACGCTTCGCTGCCTCCGCGATCAGATACAGAGCGTCGTACGCGTGACCCGCGAACGTGCTCGGCGCCTCGCCGTACGCGCTCTGGTAGCGGTCGATGAAGTCGGTGGCGACCTTGAAGCCCTCGGTGCCCTCGCCATACGCGGCGGGAACCAGGACCTTGCCGGCGGCGAGCTTGACGCCCTCGCCGGCCTCGCCGGAACCGGTGATGAACTCGGTGCGGGCGTTGCCGTGGCTGCCGTAGATCGGCACCGTGATGCCCAGCTCGCGCGCCTGTTTGACGATGGCGGCGGCCTCCTTGCCGGCGGTCCACAACACGAGCGCCTGGGCGCCCGAGTCCTTGGCCTTGGTGAGCTGGGCGGTCATGTCGGTGTCGCCAGGATTGAACGTCTCGTTGGCGACGATCTTGATGCCGGCCTTGGGAGCCTCGGCTTCGACGACGGCCTTGCCGTCCTTGCCAAAGCCACCCGAGTCGGTGATCAGCGCGAGCGAGGTGACGCCGGCGGTCTTCATCGCGTCGAGCGTGAAGGGCACGACGATCGTGTTCGACCACGGCGTCTGGAAGACCAGAGGGTCGAACTTGGAGGTGATGACGGTCCCGCCCGCCATTGAGACCTGCGGGACGCCGGCGCGGTCCACGTCGCCTCGTACGGCCATCGTCTGGCCCGTACCGGTGGCGCCGATGAGGGCGACCACGCCGTCTTGCTCGATGAGCTTGCTGGCCGCGGCGACCGCCTTGGCCTCGTCGGTGGCATCGTCCTCGAAGATCACTTCGATGGGACGGCCGTTGATGCCGCCGGCCTCGTTGATGCGCTTGACTTCCATCTCGATCGTCTTCTTCTCAGGCTCACCGAGGCCGGCGTAGGTGCCCGAGAGCGAGACGATCGCGCCGATCTTGATCGGCTCCCCGCTCGCGGTCTTCTCACCGGACGAAGCGCTTGCGTCCGATGAGGAGCTACAACCGACCAGCGTCACTGCCAGCGCTGCAGCCATGGCGGCACCCAGAACCGCCATGCTGAGCTTCAACGTGCGTCCCCGCATGTCTCTCTCCTCCTTGGTTGCCGCGAATACCCCCGACCCCTGGTGCTAGATCTTCGCGATCTCTTCCTGACTTACCAGAACGACCGGCTTGTCCTTGAGAAGCGACTGCGCGCGGTCGACGTCGGCAACGTTGATCACCACGTAGGTGGAAATGAGGCTGTACACGTACTCGATGTTGACCCCGGCGTCCGAGACCACCTTGAGCACGCCGGCGAGCCCACCCGGGTGATCGGGCAGGTTCAGGCAGATGACCTCGGACTTCTTGACGGTGAACCCGGCGTCTTGGAGGACCGAGCGGCCCTTGTCGGGATCGTCGACGATGAGGCGGACGATGCCGTAGTCGGCGGTGTCGGACACCGAGAAGCCGCGGATGTTGATCCCCGCGGTACCGAGCACATCGGTGATCTCGCTGACGCGACCGGCCTTGTTCTCGATGAAGACGCTCAGTTGCTGGACGTTCACAGTGCGCACTCCCCCTTCTCGCACGCCGCTCGCCCGAGTTCGAAGGCGGTCAGATTCGCCTCGACCGTCTTTGCCGGCACCCGGGCGGCGATCGTGTCCTTCCAGACCTGTTCATCAAACGAGAGGCCCGTGGACAGGGCCCCCATGAGCACCACGTTGGCGGACTTGGGGCTGCCCGCGTTGCAGGCGAGCACGTCGGCCTCGATGAAAATGGCTCCCTCGGCCTCGAGCGCGGCCTGCAGCCCGTGGGTGACGGGCAGGTCACCCGTCAGCACCGGGAGCGGCTGGATCGCGCGCGGATTGACCAGCAGGCGTCCCTCGGGGCGCACGTAGTGGATGCGGCGCATGGCCTCGATCAGCTCGAAGGCCACCAGGTGGTCGACGCAGCCCGGGTCGGTCACCGGCGAGTGGACCTCGTCACCGAAACGGACGACGGTGTCGACGCTGCCGCCTCGCTGGGCCATGCCGTGCACCTCGGAGAGCTTCACGTCGAGACCGGACGCCGCGGCGACCTTGGCGAGCAGGTCGGCCGCCAGGATCGTGCCCTGGCCGCCCACGCCGCAGAGCATGACGGTGGTGACGGCCATCTAGGCACCTCCCAGGTCGCACGACGGACCGGTGTGGACGATCGCGCCGTACTTGCAGACCTGCACGCACTGGGCGCAGCCCACGCAGATCGACGTGTCGATGTAGGCGAAACGGGTGTTCTCCTCGCGCCCGATGGCGGGACAGCCCAACCGGACGCACTGCCCGCACTTGGTGCAGAGCTCCTCGTCCACCGCGTAGGGCTCGCCCTTGTCGCGCACGAGCAGCGCGCACGGCGCGCGGAAGATGATGACGCTGAGTTCCTTGGAAGCGGTCTCCTCGGCGAGCGCGTCGGCGACGGCGGCGAGGTCGTGCGGGTCGACGACGCGGACGCGGTCCACCCCGAGGGCCCTGACCAGGCCCGGCAGGTCGAGCTCGTGGCTCGGGCGGTCCTGGATGGTGATGCCGTTGACCGGGTTGCCCTGATGGCCGGTCATCGCGGTGATGCGGTTGTCGAGGATACAGACGGTCCCGCCGCCACCGTTGTAGACCGTGTTGAGGAGCCCGGTGATGCCGGAGTGCGCGAAGGTGGAGTCGCCGATCACGGCGATCACGGGCCGATCGCCGGTGCCGCCGGCGATCTCGACGCCGTGAGCCATCCCGATCGAGGCCCCCATGTCCACACAGCTGTCCATCGCCGCGAGCGGCCGCAGCGCGCCGAGCGTGTAGCAGCCGATGTCGCCGGTCACGGTTGCGTGCAGGCGCTTGAACGCGTGAAACACCGGCCGGTGCGGGCAGCCCGGGCACATGAGCGGCGGACGCGGCGGAAGCAGGTCCTCCGGATCGCGCATCGCCGGCTCGGGCAGCCCAAAGGCACGCCGGATGGCGCCGGGCGAGAGCTCGCCGGCCCGGGGAATGTCGAGGGCCGAGACGTCGATGCCCAGCGCGCGAAGGGAGCGTGCGAGGTAGTCGTCGGCCTCCTCGACCACGACGAGCCGATCGACCGTGCGCGCGAAATCGGCCAGCAGTTCCGGCGGCAGCGGGTAGGTCATGCCGAGCTTGAGCGTCGATGCCTCAGGCATCGCCTCGCGCACGTGCTCGTAGACGACACCGGCGCACACGATCCCCACCGAGGTGTCGCGGTACTCGGCCCGGTTCAGCTCGGTGGTCTCGGCGAAGCTCGTGAGATCGGCGATGCGCTTGTCCAGATCGAGGCGGCGGGCCTTGGCCATCGCCGGCATCATCACCCACTTGGCGGGGTTCGTCTCGTAGTGCGCGGGGGCCGGGCGCTCGACGCGTTCGCCGGTCTGCACGAGGCACTTGGCGTGACTGACCCGCACGGTGGAGCGAACAAAGACGGGGACGTCGAAGCGCTCGGAGAGTTCGAAGGCCTCGCGCGTCATGGCGAGCGCCTCGGCCGAGCACGAGGGGTCAAGCATTGGGACGCGGGCAAACGCCGCGTAGTTGTGGCTGTCCTGCTCGTTTTGGGACGAGTGCATGCCGGGGTCATCGGCCACGAGAATGACGAGACCGCCCCTGACGCCGGTGTAGGCCAGCGTGAACAGCGGGTCCGCCGCGACGTTGACGCCCACGTGCTTCATCGTGACGAGCGTGCGCGCGCCGGCCAGCGAGACACCGGCGGCGACTTCGAGCGCCACCTTCTCGTTGGGGGCCCACTCGGCGTAGACGCCGGGCAGCTTGGCGAAGCGCTCGAGGGTCTCGGTCGACGGCGTGCCGGGATAGCCCACACCGACCGCGGCGCCGGCTTCCCATGCGCCTTGTGCAACCGCCTCGTTCCCGGAAAGCAGCGTCCGACCCACGAACTCCCCTTGCGTCGCGTCGGCTGGAACAACCCCCGCGTGAAGCGGCGGGTTTCGCGCATGATACCACAGGGTTTCCGCACTTCAGCGCATACGCGCAGCTACGGCCGCGTGGCACCCACGTAGTCGCCGCGGCTGGCGATGCGCCCGGTCAGCGAGGAGATCGAGATGTACTCGCCTGTCTGCGGCGCGTGCACGAACTTCTCGTCACCGATGTACATGCCGACGTGGTGGATGCGCCCGGCATCGCCGTCGCGCCCAAAGAAGACGAGGTCACCGGGCTTGAGCAGGTCGAGGCGGTCGGGCGGGATATAGGCGCCGACCTTGAACTGCTGGCGGCTCGTGCGCGGGATCGAGATACCGACCTGGCGATAGCAGTACTGCGTGAAGCCGGAGCAGTCGAAGCCATCCGGAGTCGTGCCGCCCCAGACATACGGGACCTTGCCCACGAAGCTGAGCGCGACGGTGACGGCCCCCGAGGCCCCCGGGCCGAGCTTTGAGGGGTCGAACGGGCGCCCCGCCCCTGACGGCTTGCGTGCCGCTGCTGCGGCGGCCGCGGCGGCGCGTTCGCGCGCGAGGCGCTCCTGCCGCTCCCGCTCGGCGACGACGAGGCGCTTGACCTCCGAATCGAGCGACGCGACGTACGCCTGCTGCTTGGCGAGAGCTGCTTCGACCTCGACTTGCTTGGCCTCGGCACTGCGGCGCAGTGCCATCTGCTCGCTCTTGCGCTGCTCGAGCGAAGCGCGCGCGACCTCGATGCGCTCCTTGGCATCTTTGACCGACGCGACGATCGAGGCGTCACTGTTGCCGATCCGGCGCATCAGGTCGATGCGCGTGACGAAGTCCTGGAAGTCGGTGACGCCCACGAACACGGAGATGTAGTCGACCCGCCCGTTGCGGTAGATCGAGGCGGCGCGATCGGTCAGACGGCCCTGGGCGACGCCGAGCGCGGCCGTGGCATCGCCCAACTCCCGCTCGGTCGTGCTGATGCGCGCGCGGGTCTCCTGGAGCGAGGCGGCGATCTCCTCGTACTCCTCGGTGCGCTCTTCGAGGTCGGCGGCGAGGTTATCAGCGGTCTGCCGGGCCTCGTCGGCCTTGGCGCGCGCGGCCTCGATGGCGGCATTGGTGGGAGTCGCATACGCAGGCACGGCGAGGCCGAGCGAGAGGGCGAGGATGAGCAGCGCGCTGAAAGCGCGTCCGCACGCGTGACGGTGTTGCGTCGTCCGCACGGGTCCTCCTACTGCGTTGCGATGCTGCGACTCGAGGGCGCCTCTGTGGGCGATGGTGCTTCCTGCATTCTAGCACCTGAGAGCGAAACGGCGGCCCCCGGAGGAGCCGCCGTTACCGTCGCGTTTGTGCGCAGCGCTAGTCGACGTGGATCAACGAGATGATCGGCTTGCCGGCGGGCAGCTTGTCGCGCCCGGAGAGGAAGTCGAGCTCGATGAGGAACGCGAACCCGGCGATCTCGGCGCCGGTGGCGGCGACGAGCTCGGCCTTGGCTGCGGCGGTACCGCCCGTTGCGAGCACGTCGTCGACGATGACGACCTTGTCGCCGGGTCCGAAGGCGTCGGCATGGACCTCGAGCGAATCAGTGCCGTACTCGAGCTCGTACTCGACCGCGGTGGTGTTCCACGGCAGCTTGCCCGGCTTGCGCGCGGGGACGAAACCGGCGCCGAGCTTGTAGGCGAGCGCCCCGCCAAAGATGAAGCCGCGGGCCTCGGCGCCCATGACCTTGGTCACGCCGATGTTCTCGTAGGTCTCGGCGAGGGTGTCGATCGCGTTCGCGAAGCCCTCGGGGCTCGCGAGCAGCGGCGTGATGTCTTTGAAGACGACGCCCTCTTTGGGCCAGTCGGGAATGTCGCGGATGTAGCTGGAAAGGTCGGTCACAGAGTCCTCCTTGGGAGAG
>CAZCRB010000092.1:0-6496 GCA_964500985.1 uncultured Eubacteriales bacterium | reverse complement strand
GCGCCATGAGTCCCGCGCGGGTCGCCCGGTAGGCGATCGTCTTGGGGAAGATGCGGGTGATGAAGTCGGTGGCCTTCATTCCGGGACCATGACCTCTTCCTCTTCACGCCTAGTGACCTTGTCGCGGCTGAACAGCGAGACGACCTGGTCCCTCTTGACCGCCCCTGTCGCCAGCACAAACGCCGCGTACACGCCGAGTGCCGCCAGACACGCGAAGGGCAGCAGCCACATTGGATACTCGCGCGGGATGGACAGCAGCAAATACACGACCACCGCACCGGCGATGCCCTTGAGCACTGGGACCGGCTCGAGCAGCGTACCGAAGCGCATCCTCGTCACCGCGGCCGAGAAGACGACGCCAGCGGCCGCGGCGATGAGGCTCGCGATCGCCGTGCCGGTCATGCCGTAGCGAGGGATGAGCCACACACCCGCCAGCAGCTGCACCGGGATGCAGATGAGCCACGACCACATGGCAGTGTAGGGCTTGCCGTCGGCGGTGATGGCCGAGGAGAACGACGCCACGACGGCGAGGATCGTCTGCGCGAAGGTCGCCCAGACAAGTGCGGTGGCGGCTGCGGTATAGGTGACCGGGTACACGAAGTCCAGCAGCTCGGCCGGGACCGCTGCCATAATCGCGAGGACAGGCAGCGCAGTGATCAAGAGCAGCGTCGTGCTCCGGGCGATGAGCCTGCCGGCACGTTCGCGGCCATCGGCCCTCAACGCATGCGTCACCACCGGCAGGAGGGTGATCGAGAACGCGCTGAACAGGAACTGCGGCGTGCGCGACAGGCTCGCCATGCCGGAGTAGTAGCCAACGTCGGCGCTTTGCGGGAAATACGCCTTGAGCTGCATCAGGTCGAGGTTGACCAGGACAGCTTGCCCGATCGCCAACACCACGAGGGGGCCGGCGAACGAGAGCATCACGCGGCTCTCAGGGTTCGCGCTACCGGTCTTGGGTGAGACGTAGTACCACGAGACCAAGGCGGCCAGCGCGAGCGAGAGCGCGAACCCGGCAAGCACGCCGTACACCTTGGCTCCGAAGTACACGACGACGATGGCGAAGGCCACGCGACTGACCGAGTAAAGGACGTTGAGCCACGACTGCGCTATGAACCGGTGCACGCCGTTGAAGTAGCTCTGCAGCACCTGGAACGCCCCCATGAGAGGGATGAGCGGTGCCGCCGCCCAGAAGTAGGGCGTGAGCGTGGGGTCCGAGAGCACTCTGCTCAGCAGCGGCGCGGCAAGGCAATAGACTGCCACGACCGCCGCGGAAACGATCCACTGTAGCTTGAGGGTGGTACGCACGATCGGGTAGGCGAGCTCTTCGTCGTTCGCGGCGATGAACTTCGACGCCGCACTGGGCAGCCCTGATGCGACCGGCACGCGGGCGACGTTCGACACGCTGATGACGATGCCGAGCAGCCCGTACGCCCTGGGGTCGCCGAGCATGTGGACCATAGCAATGTTGAAGGCGTATCCGGACAGGATGAACGCGACGCGCGCGATCATCTGGTGCAGCGTGCCCTTGCCCATCGCCTGCTTGCGCATCGCTGGCAAGACCCTAGCCGGCAGACGGGTGGACTACCCGCTCACCATCGAAGTACGGACTCCCGCGCAGCACGAATGCCGCCGGAGCATCGTACTCGGCATCTTCCGCGATCACCTTCGCGGGCACGCCGCCGAGAAGAGCGCCGGTCGCTTCGATCGGCCTGACCACCACCGCACCCATTCCCACGATGCAGCCGTCACCCACGCTCGAGCCCATCTGGAATCGGCAGTTCGTGCCCACGTAGACGTTGTTGCCGATGTGGATGGGCATGAACTCGGGTCGGTGGAACGTATGGGTGAAGAAGTAGCTGCCAAGTCCACCAACAATCACGTTGGCCCCGAACTCGATGTCGGCGCACACGTCGAAGTAGTGCTCCATCTCGATGACCGAGCAGGGCCCGAGACGCAGTGCCGCGTGCGGATAGCCGGGCTTGTGCGCGGTGCCGACGGCGCGACAGCCGCCGAGTCGGGGACCGCCGATCCGGGAGTAGGGTCCCATCGTCAGCTCGTGGAGATTGAGCAGCAGATTCTTCGCACCGCGGACCTTCGCCCCTTCGGCCATGTCGAGCTGCCTGGCATCGACCACCGAGAGCATCGCGATGCGCGCGCCCTTGCCGAAACGGTAGCCGAAGAGCGTGCTGTACAGAAGCCGGCGAAGCGGCCAACCGGGAACGGCGCTGATCAGTGTGAGGAGCAGAATGCGGCCCATGCGTCCCTACGCTCTGCTGGCGAGAAGTGCGGCTATGCGTTGTGCAGGCAAGTCGACAGTGGAGCGGATGTCGGCGTTGCCCTGCGCAAGTCTCTCACGAATCGCCGCTTCGTCGGAAAGGCAGGCGTCGACCTTGGCCGTGAACTCCTCGAGCGACAGGAGGCACGCCATCGAATCGACGGAGATCGTGAAACGCTCGAGGCCCGCGTCGCGCATGAAGCGCGAGACCTTGCCCTGATAGGCGAGACCGACCATTGGAGTCTCGGCAACGTGGGCGAGGATGAGCGAGTGCAGCGGCACGCCGATCAGCATGCGCGAGCCCGCGATGAGCGACAGCACCGCTCTCGGGCTGTCGGAGATATGGACGCGAGCGGCGTCCTTGCACGTCATGCGCTCGTGGATGTCGCGGCAGACCTGGTCGTCTCGGGAGGAGAACTCGCGCTTGAGGTAGCCAGTGGCTCCCTCGGCAGGGCCTATCGCCGAGTACATCGGCAGGAATACGATCTCGCAGCCGTGCTCCGTAACGAGATGGTCGGCGGTGGCCGCGAGCAGCGACATGAACTCGTCGAGTTTCTCGAAGTAGCCGACCGGCAGCAGGCCCAGCCGCTTGCGAACGGCGAAGGGCAGGATGGTGTTGGCGTAGTGGAAGACGCGGCGCGGCGCGATGACGACGCGGTTCTCGCGATCGGGTGCGGGCCGCGGGACCGCGAGCGAGAACGCGACGTCGCCGGTGGGTTCGAGCGCGAGCGAGGCGGGCGCGAGCGGGGCGAGCTCGGCGACGCTCTCGGCGTCGCGCAGGCAGGCGATGCTCGTGCGCTTGAGCGCACCGCGCACGAGCGCACGGCTGGTGGCGCGCATGAACCCACTCGCGACGCCGTACAGCGCGACCGGCGTGCGCGACCGGCGCGCGAGGAAGACCGCCGAGGTGTTGACGGCGACCGCCATCGAGGTCGCATCCGAGAAGAGCGTGCCGCCGCCCAGCACCACGAGATCGGCCTCGCGGATCGCGCGCAGGTACGCGCGGACGCTGAAGCGCTCGGCGGTCACGCCGTCGTAGAGCGACTCGGTCTGGGCGGGGTCATCGGAGAGCATGACGATGCTCGCCTCGGGAACCTCGCGGCGCAGAGCATCGATCGTTGCGGTGATGATCGCGAGGTCTCCGAGGTTGGAGCCGGACGCCTCCCAGATCTTGTTCTTCCACAGCAAGATGCGAGGCGACGCGGCGGTCGCGGCACGATTGTTGCCACTATCTAGCGCGGCACGATTCAGGTAGCGTCTCCCTAGTCTGTGTCCTTCATCGAACTCACCATCAATTCCTGTGCGGAACGGAGCGGTACCGATCATGAGTGACATTCACGCAATGCGGTCGGACAAGATCATTCTGATATCCATCGGGGCCATCGAGTCCGTTGGCCCTCGTTCCCTTCACGCGTACCTGAAGGAAAACGGCGTCGACATCGAGGTCATCTTCCTCAAGGACCGCACTGGGACTCAAGTACCCGATATCAGCGACAGTGACGTGGACGCCCTTCTCGGGATCATCAAAGAGAAGAACCCGGCGCTCGTGGGACTGAGCGTCTTCTCCGGGTACGTGAACGATGCTACTCGAATCACGAAACGCTTGCAGGACGAGCTTCGCCTCCCCGTGCTGTGGGGCGGCATCCACGCGATGGTGTGTCCTGAGGAATCGCTTGCCATAGCCGATGCGGTGTGCATCGGAGAGGGCGAGGAAGCGGTACTCGAATTCTTCAATCGGTACGTGAACAACGAGAACTACGAAGAGACCATGGGTTTCTGGGTCAAGAAGGACGGCGAGGTCTACAGAAACGAGCCCCGCATCCTCATCCAGGACCTTGATGAGATCCCGCACGATGACTACGAGGACGAGGGCAAGATCTTCATCCGCAACGATGGCACGATCTACCTTGGCGAGCCGTTCTTCGATGGCACCGGCCGAAGCAAGTACTTCCAGAGCTCGTTCTTCTACGCGACGACGCGCGGGTGCCCCTATGACTGCACCTACTGCACGGAGAGCGCGCTGAAGAAGATGAAGACCAAGGGCTGCAAGTACTTCCGTACCAAGAGCATTGGAAAGACGATCGGCGACCTGCTCTACGCCAAGGAGAAGTTTCCGCATCTGAAGGACATCGGATTCCGCGACGAGGTGTTCGCCTATTCCGGAGAGCGGCTGATCGAGTTCTGCAAGCAGTACAAGGAGAAGATCGGGATTCCCTTCCGCATCAGCATCCATCCCAGGCAGATCAACGAGGAGCGAATCATGTTGATGGCCGACGCGGGCCTCTTCGCGGTCTACACCGGGATCCAGAGCGGGTCGGCCCGCGTCCGGAAAGAGGTCTTCGACCGCGAGACGTCTGACGAGCTGCTGCTGGGCGTGGCCAACATGGTCAAGGCCGCCAAGAAGATCACAGCGTCCTACGACCTCATCACGGACAACCCGTGGGAGGACGAGAAGGACCGCGACGAGTCGATCGAGTTCCTGCTGAAGTTGCCGCTACCCTACGACGTGCGCCTGTTCTCCCTATGTCACTTCCCTGGAACCCGATTGACGGAGCGTGGCGTGGCGGAGGGTATCGTCACGCTCGACGAGATCGAGGGCACGCGCGAGAACAGCAAGGCTTGGCGTGGGGCGATCCTCGCGCCAACCGCCCGCGACGCCAACGAGCCGGTAGGTCAGCTGCACTGGAACCTGACGCTATCGCTGCTCTCGAAGTCGTTCGTCCCGCGCGGACTGATCCGCTACTTCTACTACAGCAAGTTCTGGCGCAGCCATCTGGGCCTCTACAGGACCGTCGTCAAGTCGATCAATGTCCTGAAGTCGGGCATGAAGGGCATCGAGTACCTGCTGAAGGGAAAGATCGACATCGCTTACCTGCGGACTCAGTGGCGAGACGCCATCAACGTCAGCAAGTAGGCGGTGCTTCGCTGCTGCGCCGATCAGTGCCGCGGCGAGATGTCCTGAAGCACAGAGTCGAGAGAGGGAGAAAGCACTTCGAGGGTGAAGTCCGACAGCTCAATCATCCTCGCCTCCTGCCCTGAGAGCTTCACGAACTCGGCGACCTTGTCGTCGTAGCTCACGATCCCGAGCGGCACCCCCAGCATCGTCCCGAGGATGATCGCGTGCAGCCTCGAGAGCACCAGCGCGTCGCACGCGCCGAGCAGGGCCATGTACGCGGCCGGGTCGGGATACCTGTCCAGGAGCGAGAACCAGCTCGGGTCGCCCAGCCCCTCGCGCAGGCGGCGGCCGAAGTCGAGGTCGTCCTCGAGGTGCCTGTCGGGGTGCTGGCTGATGGGCAGGAAGAGCACGTCGCACCCGCGCTCGTCGTGCAGATGCCGAGAAAGACGGGCAGCCTGGACCAGCGTCTGCTCGTTGTCGACCGCGGGATCCCCCACCCAGCGGAAGTTGAGCCCCACGAGCGGCCGCACGCGCGAGGACCGCGGCAAGGCGCCGGCCACGCGCAGCAGCGCGTCCGCGGCGGCCGGCTCGGCGGGCTCGAGCGACGTCGCCGGGTCGAGGACCTGCACGATCTCGCGGGTCACGCCCAGTCCGCGCAGGTTCTCGATCGTGAGCGGGTCGCGGGCCGAGACCACGCTCGCGCGCTTGAGCGCGAAGCGCGTCAGGCCGCGCACGACCGGGTCCGGGAAGCTCTCGGCGCCGATCCCGTAGTAGAGCGTGAACGCGCCCGTCCAGCCCGCCAGCAGCGCCGCAAGGAACTGGAACTTGCCCTTGGGGTCGAGCCACTTGAGCGCCATGCGGCCCGAGTAGGCGTTGATGCGGTTGACGATGCCGCCGCCGCCGATCACGTAGAGGTCGCTGCGCACGGCGGCCCGCAGCGTCGCGAAGCTGCGGAAGTGGGACACGGTGAGCGGCCCGGCCGGGTCGCCGCGGTAGCGGTCGAGCACGCGCTGCGGGCCGTGGCAGACGACGTGGACCTGCGCCGACGGGAACGCCCGCAGGACGCGACCGCGGATCACGTCGAGCAGCGCGTCGTCCCCCAGGTTGTTCTTGCCGTAGCCGCCGTGGATGACGACGCGCGGCGCGCGCCCCAGCGTGGCGAAGCGCTGCTCGAGCGCGTCCCACAGGCCGGGAACGTCCGCGGGTATCTCGGCAAGCTTGCCGGGGAGCGGGCGCATCACTCGCTCGCCCCTTCGTCGCCGGCGGGCGGCGTCTTGGGCGGGTTGAGGCCCCTCAGCTTCACCGCACCGGGCTCGCTCGCGGCC
>CAZCRB010000091.1:0-6496 GCA_964500985.1 uncultured Eubacteriales bacterium | reverse complement strand
GTGCCATCCGGTGCCGGAGTCGCTCGTGGGCGTGGACTACATCAACGAGTACCTGAGGCGGCTGCTCATCGAGGCGGATTTCCTCCGGCGGTTCGAGGTCCGCTCGTGTGTGGCGGTGCTCGAGCGCAGCAGCCCCGACTACGTCGACCTGCTCGTCAACTTGTTCGAGCCCGTCGCGACCAACGCCATCGGGCGCTGTGTGATCGGGCTGGATCCCGCGCCGCTCGCGATCGGCGATGAGGGCCGCGCACGAATCGCTGCGCGGCTCGGCTCGCTCGGCGAGGGGGCGCGGGCGAAGGTGCTGCGTGAGGCGACCTCGGACGTGTGCGACGCGGTCGGGATCGGCGATCCGCAGGCGCGCGAGTACGTGCGCGCGCTGGGGCCCGAGCTGCTGCCGCGCGTCGACGGCGGCGTCGCGCGAGGGGACCTGCGCGGGGTGTTCGTGGGCTGAGACTCTTGGGCGGCGTGACCCCCGCGCCCCTCTCGGCGATAATCCCCTTGCGCCCGCATCCTCACTGAAAGGCTCTCCCCATGATCCCTCGCTACTCCCGCCCCGAGATGGCCCGCATCTGGGAACTCGAGAACAAGTTCGAGATCTGGAAGGAGATCGAGGTCCTCGCGTGTGAGGCGCAGGCCGAGCTGGGCGAGGCGGGCATCACCGCCGAGGAGGCCGCGCACATCCGCGCGCACGCCGCCTTCGAGGTCGAGCGGGTCGACGAGATCGAGCGCGTCACCAACCACGACGTCATCGCGTTTCTCACCAACATGGCCGAGCACATCGACGCCGGCATCGCCGAGGGCGACCCCAAGCCCAGCCGCTGGGTGCACTACGGCATGACCAGCTCGGACCTGGGCGACACCGCGCTGTGCTACCAGATGACGCAGGCCATCGACATCCTCATCGAAGACGTTCGCCGCATGGGCGAGATCTGCAAGCGCCGCGCGATCGAGGAGCGCGACACCCTGTGCGTGGGCCGCACGCACGGCATCCACGCCGAGCCCATGACCATGGGCATGAAGTTCGGCCGCTGGGCGTTCGCGTGGAAGCGCGCGCTCGAGCGCCTCGAGCGCACCCGCGACAACGTCGCCGTCGGCGCGATCAGCGGCGCCGTGGGCAGCTACTCCAACATCGACCCGTTCGTCGAGCAGTACGTCTGCGAGAAGCTCGGCCTGACCCCCGAGCCGATGTCGACGCAGGTCATCCCGCGCGACCGCCACGCGCAGTTCCTCGCCGTGCTCGCCACCGTCGCCGCCACCGCCGAGGAGATCGCCACCGAGGTCCGCGCGATGCAGAAGTCCGACACCCTCGAGGCCGAGGAGCCGTTCGCCAAGGGCCAGAAGGGCTCGAGCGCGATGCCGCACAAGCGCAACCCGATCACCGCCGAGCGCGTCTGCGGCCTTGCGCGCGTCATCAAGGCCAACGCGCAGGTGGGCTTCGACAACGTGGCGCTGTGGCACGAGCGCGATATCAGTCACTCCTCGGCAGAGCGCGTGGTGCTCGCCGACTCGACGATCGCGCTCGACTACATCTTGGGCAAGCTCGAGTGGATCCTCGACGGCATGGTGCTCTATCCGCAGCGCATGATGGCCAACCTCGAGGCCACGCGTGGACTCATCTACAGCTCGCGCGTGCTGCTCGCGCTCGTGGACACCGGCATCACCCGCGAGGACGCGTATGCGATCGTCCAGACCGCGGCGATGAAGGTGTGGGACGACATCCAGAACGCCGTCCCCGGCCCCGGTTTCCGCGACTACCTCGAGGAGACGCACGACTTCCCGCTCGACTTCGAGACGATGGAGCGCTGCTTCGATCCCTGCCAGTTCCTGACGCGCACCGGCGTGCTGTTCGAGCGGGTCGAGGCGCTGGAGTTCTAGGCGCGGTCTGCATCAAAACCGCGTGCCAGGGGATACCCGGTCTTATCTGGGCAATAGAGACCGAGTAGGCACGAATAGGCACGAGCCTCTTTCAGGGATGTGTAACGGTCTGTGACCGAGCAGCGCATGCGTGTGGTGATCGTCGGGGGCGGGCTTGGTGGTATGTACACCGCCGCCAAGCTTCGCAAGGCGCCCGTCGATATCACCGTCATCGACAAGGCGAACCACCAGCTCTATCAGGCGATGATGTACCAGGTCGCGGTCGGGGTCCTCTCGCCGGGGCAGGTGGCGCCTTCTCTGCGCGGCATGCTCAGACGCCAGCCCAACGCGCGGGTGGTTCTCGGTACGGTCACGCGCGTGTGTGTGGACGAGAGGCGGCTCGTACTCGCTCGTCCGGACGGTCCGGAGGAGTGGTTCGACTACGACATCCTCGTGTTCGCGCCCGGCGTGCGCACCGACTACTACGGTCACGACGAATACGCCCGATGCGTCGCGACGCTCAAGACCATCGACGACGCGGTGTGGCTGCGTAGCCGCATCTTGAGCTCTCTCGAGATCGCGGAACTCGAAGACGACCCGGCCGAGCTCGCGAAGTGGACGACGTTCGCCATCGTCGGCGCCGGGCCCACCGGCGTGGAGATGGCAGGCGCCATCGCCCAGCTGACGAGGACCGTTCTGCGGGGAGACTTCCGCAAGTTCGATCCGTCACAGACACGCATCGTGCTCATCGATGCGGCGCCCTACGTGCTCGGACCGTTCGACCCGAAGCTGCGCGACGCCGCTCTCAAGGCCCTGCGCGAGGACAACGTCGAGGTGCTGCTCGACACCAGGGTCACCAACGTCTGCGACGGCGCGGTCGACATCCAAGGACCCGACGGTGTGGCCTCTCGCATCGAGGCCAAGACCATTCTGTGGTCGGCGGGTATGCGGGCCACCGCGATCGGGGACCACCTCGCCGAGCAGGCAGGCGCCGAGACCGATCGCTACGGAAGGATCATCGTCGACGACCACTGCCGCATACCCGGTCATCCGGAGATCTTCGTGATCGGTGACGCGGCAAATCAGGGGGACCTGCCGATGGTGGCGCAGCCCGCGATGCAGGAGGGCAAGCACGTCGGCAAGACCATCCTCAGCGGACTCGGCCTGCACAAGGATCCCGGACCGTTCAAGTACTTCAACAAGGGCACCATGGCGCAGATCGGCCGCGGCAACGCGGTTGCGGACGCGTTCGGTGTCGTCAAGCTGTCCGGTTTTCCCGGCTCGGTGCTGTGGGCGATCCTGCACGCGTGGTACGTGGAAGGGTTCTTCGCCAAGGTCGAGGTCACCGGGCGATGGCTGTGGGGGCTGTTCGTCACCAACCGCCGTGAGCGTGTCATCACCGTCAAGAGTGCGGCGGTGGGCCAGCGACCGGCCCCAAAGACGCCGAACGCCCGCAAGGGCTGACCGGCGCGCGTGCTGCTGCGCCGTGCGCTCCGGTCGGTTCGGGTATCCACTCCCTAACCGCCCGGAAGGAACCCAGCGCCCATGCCCGACACGAGCGAAGCTCGCCCGCCCGCGTGGCACGCCCTCGAGCCTCAAGCCGCCGCCCGTGAGTTGGCGGCATCGGCCACCGACGGCCTGAGCGCCGAGGAGGCGGCGGCGCGCCTGGGCGCTGACGGCCCCAACTCGCTGTCCGTCGAGGGCGGCCCCACGATCGTTCAGCTCGCGATCGCCCAGATCGCGAACCCGATGGTCTACCTGCTGGCGGGCGCGGCGCTCGTCGCGCTCGTGGCGGGCAAGGTGTTCGACGCGGTCGTCATCGCACTCATCGTCGTGGCCAACGTCATCATCGGGGTCGTCCAGGAGTACCGGGCCGAGGCCGCGCTCGATGCGCTGCGCCGCCTCTCGAGCCCGCGGGCGCGCGTCGTGCGAGACGGCGAGGTCCGCGTCATCGAGGCGACCGACGTCGTCGTGGGCGACCTCCTCGTGCTCGAGACGGGCGACCGGGTGGCCGCCGATGCGCGGCTGCTCACCGTGACCGACCTGCGCGTCGACGAGTCGGCGCTGACCGGCGAGTCAGAGCCCGCCGAGAAGTCGCTTCCCGCGGTCGCCGCCGACACGCCCTTGGCCGACCGGACGTGCATGGTGTTCTCGTCGACGCCGGTGGTCGCCGGGCGCGCGACCGCGCTGGTCACAGCGACCGGCATGGACACCGTCGTGGGCGAGATCGCCGGCGAGGTCCAGGCCGCCAAGCGCCAGGACACACCGCTGCAGAACCGGCTGGCGCAGCTCTCGACCCGCCTCGGCATCCTCTCGGTCGTGGCCGCCGTGGTCATCTTCGCGCTGGGCGTGCTGCGGGGCGAGACGCTCGTGGAGATGGCTCTGTTCTCGGTCGCCGCCGCGGTTTCCGCGATTCCCGAGGGCCTACCCACGGCGGTCAGTGTGTCGCTCGCGCTCGGCGTCCAGCGCATGGCGAAACGCAACGCCGTGGTGCGCCGGCTCGCGGCGGTCGAGACCCTCGGCGGCTGCACGGTGGTGTGCACCGACAAGACGGGCACGCTGACCCGCAACGAGATGACGGTGACGCGGATCTGGACCGGCGGCGAGCGCTACCGCGTCACGGGCGAGGGCTTCTCGCCCCACGGAGAGATCCTGGCCGAGACGCCCGCGGACGGCGCAGGCGCCGCCACGGCCCTCGCAGACCTGCTCCGGGTCGGCTGCGTCGCCAACAACGCCATGCTCGAGGAGGACGAGCAGGGCCGGTGGATCGTGGAGGGCAGCCCGACCGACGGCGCGCTGTTGGCGGCCGCCTCGAAGGGCGGCGTGGGCGTCGGCGCCTCCCGCTGTTCCGAGGACCGCCTCGACGAGATCCCGTTCTCGAGCGCCACCAAGTACATGGCCACGCTCGACCGGGACGCCGACGACGGCGTGCGCCTCCACGTCAAAGGCGCGCCGGAGCGCGTGCTCGGCTTCTGCGACCGTATCGTGCTCGACGGCGAGGTCGTCGAGCTGACCGAGGAGCGCCGCGACCTCGTCCGCGCCGCGCAAGACGAGATGGCCGACGACGCACTGCGGGTGGTCGCGGCCGCGTACCGCCCGATGGGCGGCGCGGTGACGCAGGCCGAGCGCGCCGACGCGGAGAGCGGGTGCGTGTTCGTTGGCCTGTGGGGCCTCATGGACCCGCCGCGCGCCGAGGCCACCAGCGCCGTGGCCTCCGCCCAGCGCGCGGGGATCACCGTCAAGATGATCACCGGGGACCACGCGGCGACCGGTGCCGCCATCGCCCGCAAGGTGGGGATCCTTGCGGCCGACGCGCCCGCGGAAGCCGTCATCACCGGTGCGGGCCTCGACGCGCTCGACGACGAGCAGCTGGCGCAGCGCATCGGCGGGCTCGCGGTGTTCGCCCGCGTCGAGCCGCGCCACAAGCTGCGCATCGTCGGCGCGCTGCAAGAGCTCGGGGAGGTCGTCGCGATGACCGGTGACGGCGTCAACGATGCGCCGGCGCTCAAGCGCGCCGACATCGGCGTCGCGATGGGAATCACCGGCACCGAGGTCTCCAAGGAGGCCGCCGACATGGTGCTCGCCGACGATGACTTCGCCACCATCGTCAGCGCGGTCGAGGAGGGCCGCGTCATCTACGGCAACCTCCAGCGCGTCGTCGCGTTCCTCGTGATGGTGGCGCTGGGGCAGGTCAGCGCGATCGCTGCCAGCCAGGTCCTCGGGTGGCCGCTGCCGATCACGCCGGTGATGGTGCTGTGGGCCAATCTCGTGGTGGCGAGCACCCTGACGATTCCGCTCGGCGTGGAGCCCAAGCACGACGACGTCTTGGCGACCGGCCCCCGGCCGCCGGAAGAGGGCATCATCGACCGGCCCACGGCGTGGCGCATCGGGACGGGCTCGGCGCTCAAGGCGGTCGGGATGCTCGCCGTGTTCGGCTACTTCAGCGCGACGGGTTCGACGGTGATCCACGCACAGACCGTCGCGTTCACGACGCTGGTCGCCTTCGAGTGGGCCCAAGCCATCGGGTGCCGCTCCTGGACGGTGCCGTTCACGCGGCTCGGCCTGTTCACCAACCGCAGTCTCGTCGTGGGGCTGCTCGCCGGGGTCGCGCTCCAGTGGGTCGCGGTCTCGAGCCCCACGGCCGAGCATCTCCTCGGAACCGACCCGTTGGGTCCGACCGAGTGGGGGGTGGCGCTTCTCGTGGGCGCCACCGGGCTCGTGCTCTCAGAGACGATGACGTGGCTGAACCGCCGCCGCACCCGCGCCGAAGCGTGAGTGCGGGCGCGAGCGTGTGGCACGACGCCGCGCATGCGGGTACGCTGTGCATCGCACGACCGTCCCGATCGCACCCAAGGAGTCACTCATGACCACTGCATGCGCACGCCACATCCTCGTTCCCACCGAGGAGAAGGCCAACGAGCTCAAGGACCAGATCGCCAACGGCGCCGACTTCGCCGACATCGCCCGCCAGCACTCCACGTGCCCGTCGGGCGCTCGCGGCGGTGACCTGGGCGAGTTCGGCCCCGGCCAGATGGTCAAGCCGTTCAACGACGTCTGCTTCAACGACGAGGTCGGCGTGGTTCACGGCCCCGTGCAGACCCAGTTCGGCTGGCACCTGATCGAGGTCACCAAGCGCAGCTAG
>CAZCRB010000090.1:0-6603 GCA_964500985.1 uncultured Eubacteriales bacterium | reverse complement strand
CTTGATGATGCTCGAGAGCAGCTCGCCTTCCGTGTCGATCTTCGAGCCGATCACGACCTTGCCAGTGGCCGTCGCGTCCGACGCCGCCGGCGTGGACGTGGTATCGGCCGTCGAGCAGCCGATCGCGAACAACGCGACCGCGAGTGCGGCGAACACCGCGGCAGCGCCCTTCCAGTGCTTGCGCATGATGACCTCCCACTGTGGGACGACCGCGCGGTGTCACGGCGGTCGCCGTACTTCCTTGCCAGAAGTGTTCCCCGTTGCGGGAAGGACATGCCCCGTGGTCGCGCGCCGAACGCTGGCACGCCTGCCGACAAGGGCATATCCTTACAGGGTTGCCCCCACCCGGGCATCCCCGAAGACACGCGTTCCGGACCGAACGGAGCTTCTCGTGACCCGCTTCAACCTCTCAGACCCCCGACTGTCGCCCATCGCCGAGAAGGTCGAGGCCGGCGAGCGCCTCTCGCGCGAGGACGGTATCGCGCTGTATGCGAGCAACGACCTCATCGGGATCGGCCAGATGGCCGACTTCGCCCGTCGCCGCATCAACGGCGACCGCGTCTACTTCATGGTGAACCGCCACATCAACCCCACCAACATCTGCCGCAACCGCTGCAAGTTCTGCGCGTTCGCCCGCAACAAGGACGAAGAGGGCGCCTACGAGATGACGCTCGACACGGTGGCCGAGGCGGCCGCCGAGGGCGCGGCCGACGGCGCCTACGAGATCCACATCGTGAGCGGTCTGCACCCCGACTGGGATTACGACTTCTACCTCGACATGGTGCGCCGCACGCGTGCGGCCGTGCCCGATCACGTCATCGTGCAGGCGTTCACCGCCGTCGAGATCGAGCACATGGCGATCATCAGCGGCAAGACCACGCGCGAGGTCCTCTCCGACCTCAAGGACGCCGGTCTCGACGCGCTGCCCGGCGGCGGCGCCGAGATCTTCGCGGACCGCACGCGGATCGCTGCCTGGGACAAGAAGACCAAGTCCGACGTGTGGCTGCGCATCCACGGCGAGGCGCACGAGCTCGGCATCGCGACCAACTGCACGATGCTCTACGGCCACATCGAGACCAAAGAGGAGCGGATCGACCACCTGATCCGCCTGCGCGAGCAGCAGGACAAGACCGGCGGCTTCCTCGCCTTCATCCCGCTCGCGTTCCACCCCGCCAACACCGAGCTCGAGGACCTGCCGGCGACCACCGGCTTCGACGACCTCAAGACGCTCGCGATCGCGCGCCTGATGCTCGACAACATCCCGCACGTCAAAGCGTTCTGGATCATGGTCGGCCTCAAGGTCGCCCAGCTGGCGACGTGCTTTGGTGTCGACGACATCGACGGCACGGTCGTCGAGGAGCGGATCACGCACATGGCCGGCGCGACCACGCCCGAGGCGCTCTCGAAGAACGACCTGATCGCGATGGTCTCGGAGACGGGCCACGTCGCCGTCGAGCGCGACACCCTCTACCGGATCGTGCACATGAACGGCGCGGAGGACGAGCGACCCGCGTGGGACGCCGGCCCCATCGGCGCTCCCCCCACCGCCGGCGTCGCGAGCGGCACCGTGGCCACAGGCGGCGCGACGCTCGACGTGACCGACCCGACCGAGCTGTAGGGGGCCGCCATGGAGCGTCCGCGGCTCGGCCACATACAGTTCATCAACTGCCTGCCGCTGTACTACGGCATGGTCAAGAACGACGTGCTGCTCGACGTGGACCTCGTCCGGGCGAACCCGGCCGACCTCGCACAGATGCTGCTCGATGGCGAGCTCGACGTGGCGCCGGTGCCCGCGATCGAGTACGCCCGGCACGCGGACGACTTCGTGCTGCTGCCCGACATCGCGATCTCGAGCGACGGCGAGGTGCAGTCGATCCTCCTGATCTCAAAGGTTCCCGCCGCCGAGCTCACCGACCGCACCGTGGCGCTCACCAACACGTCGCGCACCTCGCAGGTCCTCGCGCGCGTGCTGCTCGAGAAGCACTGGGGCGTGATGCCGGACTACGTCGAGATGCCGCCCGACCTTCCTGCGATGCTGCGCGACGCCGACGCCGCGCTCCTGATCGGCGACGAGGCCCTGCGCGCGTACTGGGAACCCCCCGCGGGCCTGTTCGTCTACGACCTCGGCACCGAGTGGACCGGCTGGACCGGCCTGCCGATGGTCTACGCCGTCTGGGCCGTGCGCCGTGACTACGCCGAGACCCGCCCCGAGGCCGTGGCACAGCTGCGCGACGCGCTCGCCGGCTCGCTCGCCTACTGCCGGAGCCACCTCGACGACATCAGCGACTATGCCGCGCGCTGGGAGTCTTTTGGACCCGAGAAGTTCCGCAGCTACTTCGACGCGCTCAAGTTCCGTTTCGAGCCCCGCTTCCGAGAGGGGCTCGCGCTGTACCTGTCCGAGGCAGTGACCGTGGGTCAGCTCGCCGAAGTCCCCGAGATCGTCGTCTTTGGCGAGGAGACCGCCCAGTGAACACGCCCGCCCGCCCCGCCGACGCCGCGGCGGCGCTCGCCTTCTCCGCGGCCGCCGGCGACCTGCGCCTGACACCCGAGCAGGCCCTCTTGCTGCTCGAGCACGGCGACGTCCTGACGCTCGCGGCCGCCGCGACCGCGATGCGCCGGCGGATGGTGCCGGGCGACGCGGTCACCTTCATCGTCGACCGCAACGTGAACTACACCAACGTGTGCGTCTCGGGATGCAGCTTCTGCGCCTTCTTCACGAGCGCCGATGAGCCCGACGCCTACGTGCTCTCACGCGAGGAGATGGCAGCCAAGGTCAAAGAGACGATCGACCTGGAGGGCACCGCGATCCTCTTGCAGGGTGGCATGCACCCCGACCTCGGCATCGAGTGGTACGAGACGATGCTCCAAGAGATCAAGCAGGACAACCCGGGGATCCACGTTCACGGTTTTGGGCCGCCCGAGATCGTTCACATCGCGCGCGTCTCAGAGATCAGCACCCGCGAAGTGCTCGCGCGCCTGCACGATGCCGGCCTCGACTCCCTGCCGGGCGGCGGAGCCGAGATCCTCGTCGACCGCGTGCGCAGCCACGTCTCGCCCAAGAAGGCCACCAGCGACCAGTGGCTCGGTGTCATGCGCGAGGCACACGAACTCGACATCTCGACGACCGCGACGATGATGTTCGGTGGCGTGGAGACGCTGGCCGAGCGCGTCGAGCACTTCGAGCGGATCCGCTCGGTGCAAGACGACGCGGTCGCCGGCGGCCACGTGGGGTTCCGCGCGTTCATCCCCTGGAGCTTCCAGCCCGGCAACACCGCGCTGGCCGAGGACGAGTACGCCGCTCACGGCGTGGAGCTGACGGCCGCCTCGGGCTACGAGTACCTGCGCACGCTCGCCGTCTCGCGCCTGTACCTCGACAACGTGCGCAACGTGCAGGCGAGCTGGGTGACCCAGGGCGCCAAGATCGGACAGGTCGCACTGGCGTTCGGTGCCAACGACATGGGCTCGACGATGATCGAGGAGAACGTGGTCGCCGCTGCCGGCACGCGCTTCATGCTCGCACGCGATGAGCTGGTCCGCCTGATCGGCGACGCCGGCTACACGCCCGTGCAGCGCGACACCCTCTATCGCGAGGTACGCCGGTTCTGATCCGTGCGACCCGCCGCACGGATCTGCTCGCACGGCGGGCCCTTCAACAGACGCGCGCCGCGCGTTCACAGGTGGTTCACACCCCGAGCCCATCCTCACCAGTGAAGGCATGATTCGCCGACACTCGAGGAGGCACTCTCTATGAGCAAGAACCGCATGATCGCCGCGATCGCCGCGGCACTGGTGGTCGGCTTGGTCGCCGGCAACGTGGTGACGGGCTACGCTGCGCCCGCCCCTGCGGCCGGCACGGCAAGCGCGGAGCAGACGGCGGGTCCGCTCGCCGGGCTCGGGTTGCGCATGGGCGCCGTGGTACGTGACGCGGGTGGCCGCATGGTCGACGTGCTGGCCAAGTTGACGGGCAAGAGCGTCGACGACGTCATCGCCGAGCGCAAGGCCGGCAAGAGCATCGCCCAGATCGCCGAAGCAAACGGCGTCGACCCCGACAAGGTCGTTGCAGACACCCTCGCCGTGCGCAAGCAGCTGCTCGACCAGGCGGTCGCGGACGGCACGATCACGCAGGCGCAGGCCGATGCCGCTCTGGCGCGCATGACCACGCGCCTCTCCGAGCGCGTCGACTCGACCCAGACCGGTCGCATGGGCGGCGGACGCGGACGCGGCGCCGGCGCGGGCTGCGGGATGAAGGGTGCGGCAACGGGCGCAGGCGGTGCCTGCGGTGGCGCCTGCACCGGAGCACCGGCCGCGACGCAGTAGAGCCAAGCGTCCTGCGAGAGGCGGATCGCCCCACGGCGGTCCGCCTCTCGCGCGTGGAGTGCGATACTCAGTGCAGCGACGCCGAGGAAACGGAGTCACCATGCCCACCGTGCTGGTCGTAGACGACAACGAGAAGATCGTCGACGTGCTCGCGGAGTACCTGCGGGCCGACGGATTCACTCCCGTTGTCGCCACCGACGGGCTGCAAGCGGTCGCGGCGGTCGAGCGGAGCCGCCCCGATCTCGCGCTCCTCGACATCATGCTGCCGGGGATCGACGGTCTCGAGCTGACACGACGCTTCCAGGCGCTCGGCATCCCCGTGATCCTCGTGACCGCCCGAGCCGACGAGGTCGACCGCCTCGTCGGACTCGAGCTCGGCGCGGACGACTACGTCACCAAGCCGTTCAGCCCGCGCGAGGTCGTGGCCCGGGTCAAGGCGGTCCTGCGCCGGTGCGCGCGGGCGGCTGAGCCCGGCGAGGATCTCGCCATGACGGTGGGCGACCTCACGATCGATCCGGCCAAGCGCGCCGTCACCGCTCGCGGTCAGACGGTGGACCTCACACGTTCGGAGTTCGACATCCTCGCGACGATGGCCGCCCATCCGGGGCGCGTCTACTCTCGCCTCCAGCTGCTTGAGGCGGCCTCCGGTGACGCCTTCGAGGGCTACGAGCGAACGGTCGACGCGCACGTGAAGAACATCCGACGCAAGCTCGGCGAGGACCCGCGCGATCCGGCGCACCTCAAGACCGTCTACGGCGTCGGCTACAAGCTGGAGGCGTGAGATGCGGCGGCTCGGCCTGGGGATCGAGGTGTTCCTCGCCGTCATGGCGGTGGCGCTGGGCGCGGTGCTCACCGTCGGGCTCGTCACCCGGCGCGTGGTGTCCGGTGCGATCGAGACCTACCTGATCCGGCTCAACCCGACGCCGCAACGACCGCGGATGATGGGGCGCGCGATGCTGGGGGCCGCCGAGCAGAGCTTCATCTCCGGCGTCAACCGGGGCGTGCTCGCCGGGGCGCTCATCGCCGTCGTCGTGGCCGCGATCGCCGCCTACCTCATCGGGCGCTACCTGTCGCGCCCCTTGCGCGACCTGGAGGAGGCGGCAGAGGAGCTGGCCACCGGCGACCTGACGCACCGCGTGCAGGTCGACGGTCCGGCCGAGGTGGCGGCGCTCGGCGAGGCGTTCAACCGGATGGCCGATTCGCTCCAAGACGCCGAGGCGCTGCGCACGCGCATGACCGCCGACGTCGCCCACGAGCTGCGCAACCCCATCGCGGCGATCCGCGCGCAGGTCGAGGGCATGGCCGAAGGCATCCTGCCGACCGATCGCGCGCGGCTCGACTCACTGACCGAGGACGTCGCCCACCTCTCGGCGCTCGTGGACGACCTGCAGAACCTCGCCGTGGCGGACGCAGGCCGCCTGTCCTACACGATGGCCGCGCTCGATCTGGCGCATCTCGTGGTCAAGGAGGTGTCGCGCGCCTCGGCCGCGGCTCCACCGACGGTCAACGTCTCGACCGGCACGATCGCGGACGGGGTCATCGTCGGCGGTGACGAGGTGCGGCTTTCGGAGGTGCTGCGCAACCTTCTCGCCAATGCGCTGCGACACACGGATGCGGGCTCCGTGAGAGTCGACGTCGAGCGCGTCCGCGGCGGAGCGTGGGCCGAGGTCCGCGTCACCGACACCGGCGAAGGCATACCCGCCGCCGACCTGCCCTACGTCTTCGAGCGTTTCTACCGGGCCGACCGTTCCCGGGCCGCGCACACCGGAGGCGCCGGTCTCGGGCTCGCGATCTCACGGCGCATCGTCGAAGACCACGGCGGGGAGGTCTTCGCCGCCAGCGAGGTCGGATGCGGCGCGACGGTCGGCTTTCGCCTGCCCGTCTCGCGGGGCTGACGACAAAGTAAGAAGGGCGGCCCCGGAGGACCGCCCTTCTCGATGCATACTGCGGTGCTCCCTACAGGGGGCGAACCTTGGTAGCCTGCTGCTTGCCGTTCTGGCCGGTGGCCTCTTCGAACTCAACAGCCTGGCCCTCGTCGAGGGTCTTGAAGCCATCGACCTGGATCTCGCTGAAGTGGACGAACAGATCGTCGCCACCCTCACGCTCGATGAAGCCGTAGCCCTTGTCCGGGTTGAACCACTTGACCTTGCCTTCAGCCATTCTCGACTCACTCTCCTGCCCCCTGTGGGGCAAACAAAAAAGACGCGAGGCTCTTCGTCTACGAAGGCGCCAGCACGTCGCAAACTTTGGGCCCCTCTGGCCCGTGAAAAAAATATAGCACCTACT
>CAZCRB010000089.1:0-6731 GCA_964500985.1 uncultured Eubacteriales bacterium | reverse complement strand
GCCTTGGCGAGCACGTCGGCCGGCGTCGACTCGAAGTCGGCGAGCCAGTCGTTGTCCTCGTTCATCGGCATGTAGTGGGTCTGGCCGTCGACGAGCACGCCGCCGGTGGTGTAGACCGGGTAGCCCACGCCGGGAACGAGCGTGTAGTCGCCCGGATCGATGAACGCCGGGAACAGGTGGGCGATGCCCTCCTTGGAGCCGATGAGCGCGACGACCTCGGTGACCGGGTCGAGCTCGACGCCAAAGCGGCGGCTCATCCACTCGGCGCACGCCTTGCGGTACGGCAGCGAGCCCGAGTAGCTGGGGTACTGGTGGTTCGACGGCTTCTTGATGGCCTCGGCCATCGCGTCGACGATGCGCTGCGGGGTGGGCATGTCCGGGTCGCCGATGCCGAGCGAGATGACGTCGACGCCTTGTGCCTGCAGTGCCTCTTTCTTGCGGTCGATCTCGGCGAACAGGTACGGCGGCAGGTTCTCGATGCGCTTGGCGGTCCTCACGGGTGCCCTCTCCCCTTACAGTCGGGTTGGATGTGCCGGCGCGGGTGCGCCGTGCGTGACATGGTAGCACTCCGTGGGGAGTGCGGATGTTGCGTGTGGGTTACTCGTCCTCGTCGTCCTCTTCGATGGTCAGCGTGCCGGTGAACACCTCTTCGGCGGGACCCGTCATGAAGACGTGCCCGTTCTCGGCCCAGCGGATGGCCAGCTCGCCGCCGGGAAGCTCGACGGTCGCCTCGCGGCCGATGAGGCAGTTCAGGGCGGCTGCGACCGCAGTGGCGCACGCGCCCGTGCCGCAGGCGAGCGTCTCGCCCACACCGCGCTCCCAGACGCGCAGCGCGATGACGTCGTTGTCGGGGTCGACCTGTGCGAACTCGACGTTGGTCTTCCTCGGGAAGGCGGGATGCGTCTCGATGATCGGACCGAGCGTGTGGACCGGTGCGGTGTCGACGTCGTCGACGAACAGGACGCAGTGCGGGTTGCCCATCGACACGCAGGTGACCTTGTAGGTGCCCATGCCGGTCTCGAGGTCGCAGGCCACCACCGGGTTGAGCGGGGTCTCGCAGCCGAGCGTCGTGGGGATCTCGCGCGGGTCGAGGATCGGCTCGCCCATGTCGACGGTCGCGAGGTGCAGCGTCGAGTCGTAGGCGCGGGTGACCTCGATGGATAGCACGCCCACCGCGGTCTCGACGCGCACGACGTCTTGATCGGCCGGCACGAGCCCTCGGTCGACCAGGTACTTGGCGAAGCAGCGAATACCGTTGCCGCACATCTCGGCCACGGAGCCGTCGCTGTTGCGGAACCACCACGAGTAGTCGGCGTCTGCAGCGGTGGCCTTGCGCACGAGCATAAGGCCGTCGGCGCCGATCCCGAAGTTGCGGTCGCAGAACCAGGCGACCGCCTCGGGCGCCAGGTCGAGCTCCTCTGCCAGGTCCTCGATGACGATGAAATCGTTGCCCAGGCCGTGCATCTTGGTGAACTTGAGCTCCATGGTCACTCCCCTGCCGTCCGCGCCCCTGCGCGCAGGCGGCCGTGTCGTCGTGTCGCGCTGTCTCGCGCTTCAGCGGTGCGGTTATGGTGTCTGTGCCCAGTCTAGCGTGACAAGGGCGGCATCGGCCGCCTCAGCAAGTGACAGCTCGGTCACGTCGATCCACCGCACCCGGCTGTCGCCACGGAACCACGTGAGCTGACGCTTGGCGTAGCGGCGCGACGCCTGCTTGATGGCGGCGACCGCTTCACCGAGATCCGTGCCGTCCTCGATGACCGGCACGAGCTCCTTGTAGCCGATGGCCTGCGCGGCCGTGAGCGCCTCGCGCAGCCCGGCTTCGAGCAGCCGGCCCACCTCGTCGAGCAGCCCCGCCTCCATCATCGCGTCGACCCGGGCGTCAACGCGCTCGTACAGCCGTGACCGTTCCATTGTCAGGCCGATGAATCGCGCGTCGTACAGACTCGTGCGGTCCGACAAGCCGGCGTGCTGGCTCGCGTAGCTCGCACCTGTGTCGAGCATCTCGAGGGCGCGGATCACGCGGCGCGTGTTGTTCGGGTGGATGAGTGTGGCGCTCTGCGGGTCGCGACGCGCGAGCTCCGCGTGCAGCGCGGCTGCTCCCTGCGCGGCAGCCAGCGCCTCGTAGCCCGCGCGCAACGGGTTGTCGACCTGCTCGCCGGCGGGAAACGACCAGTCGTCGAGGGCGGCACGCACGTACAGGCCGGTGCCACCGCACAGGATCGGCAGCGCACGAGTGGCGGCGCACTCTTCGATGGCCTTGCGGGCGCACGCTTGATAGAGCGCTGCCGAGAACGGCTCGCCCGGTTCTGCGAGGTCAAGGCAGTGGTAGGCGACGCGGCGCTCGGACACGGGCGGCTTGGCCGTGCCCACATCCATCCCGCGGTAGACCTGCATCGAGTCGGCGGAGATGATGTGGCCGCCGAGACGGACCGCGAGCTCCTCGGCCAGAGCGGTCTTGCCCACGGCGGTGGGGCCCACGACGGCGAGGACCGGCTGATCGGCGCGCGGGTCGGCGGGGGCGAGCGGTGCTTTCTGGGGGGCCTCGTCGGGATTCACGCGCTAAGTGTAGCGGTCGACCCGGAACCGTTCATAGGAGCAAGGCTCTCCCGGCTGGATGCCGGCCTTCTGGGTGGCGATGCGCACCTGTGTCTCGACGTCGTCGACCCCTTCGAGATCGGGAAGCAGCAGCCCGCGCCTCCACCCGCTCGTGACCACCACGCCGTAGTTCTCCGGATCGAGCTCACCGAGGCTGCAGCTCTGCGGTGCGTGAAGCACATCGACTTTGACCTCGAGGTCGAGGAGCTCCTCTTCGCGGACCGGGGGAAAACGCGGGTCTTTGGTGGCCGCCTCGATCGCGTTGGCCACGACTTCCTGGGCGAGCGTGTCGCGTGTGGGCAGGATCGTGCCGATACAGCCGCGCAGCTGACCGCCGCGGTGCAGCGACACGAACGCGCCGGCGCGGGCAGGATACTCGCCGCTCTTCAACTCCACGATGCCGGTACCCGCTTCGCCACGGACTCGCTGCTCGATGGTGCGCCGCGCGAGCGATACGATCTCGGATTCGTCGGCGCCGGCGTGCCCGCCCTTGCGACCGCTGTCCGGCGTGGTGAACGCCCGGGTCTCACAGGCGTCGAGTGCCGCCTGACCGGCCAGCGCGCTCAGGTAGCCGACGCCCCACGGACCCTCGTAGGCCAGGACGCGCGTCGGGACGGGATCGGCGCCAAGGAACCCGCCCAGGGCGATGAAGCTGCGCAGTCCGCACTCGCCTCCCGCCTCGACGAGTCCCGCATCGATGTTGGGCAGTTCACCGAGGAGCCCCTGGCGGACGAGCCCGACGATCGCGTCATCGAGGTCGCGCGCCCGCTCCGAATAGCCGGCCGGGGCGTCTCTTGTCAGGCGATGGCTGAGGTCGCCACTCGCGATGAAGGCGACCCGCAGCCCCGCGGCGTCAGCGGCGGCTGCGACCGCCTCTCCGACCGCCCGGTGGCGGGCGTATGGCAGGTACGAGAGCGAGAGCACGACGAGCGGTACCCGCCCGGTGGGCTCGAGGAACGAGAGCGGCACGATGGTGGCATGGTCGAGCCATCCGGGCTGCAAGCGCGTGTCACCCGTGCGCGGCATGGCGCCCACGCCGAGGGCCTCGAGCTCGCGCACGATGCCGTGGGCGAGAGATGGCTGCCCCGGCCAGCGGTGCGGTGTCGCGTCGCCGAACTGGGACAGCGAGCCCTCGTGGGCGTCCGCGTCGTCGACCACGATAGCGTCGGACAGTGCAGGCGCATGCGGTGACATGAGCACGATGGCGTCGGGCGCGAAGTTGGCGAGGGCATCGTGGATAGCGGAGAGCGCGTCAAGCGACGCGCGGGTCACCTCGGCGCGCGAGCCGCCGACCGCGGCGACCATGATCGGAGGATGCGGCGCCACGGCACCGAAGCGGGCGTTGCTCATCGGGTCACCCCTTCCGTGGCCGGTGCGTACGGTGTCGGCCACACAGGGGTTGGTACCCGCGCAGGCTCAGGCGTCCTCACCGATGAGCTCGCCAGCGAGGAACCAGTTCTGGGCTTCGTCGATGCGCACGTCCACGATCCGCCCCGCGAACTCCTCGGCGCAACGCCCGGCAGGTAGCGGCGCGTGGGCGACCTTGTTCGTGGGGGTGCGACCGGTCAGCACGGTCTCGTCGCGCTTGCTCGTGCCCTCGATGAGGACCGGCTGGACGGTGCCGACGTAGGTCAGATTGTTGGCAAGAGCCGAGCTCTGCACGAGCTCGACGAGGCGGTCGAAACGCTCCTGCGTCAGCGCCCGGGGAACCTGATCGGTCATCTCGGCCGCCGGGGTGCCCTTGCGGGGCGAGTAGATGAACGTGAACGCCTGATCGAAGCGCGCCGCTCGGGCCACGTCCATCGTGTGTGCGAAGTCCTCATCGGTCTCACCGGGGAAACCGACGATGATGTCGGTGGACAGCGCCAGGTGCGGGATGCGCTGGTAGAGGCGCGCGACCAGATCGAGGTACGACTCCTTGGTGTAGCAGCGGTTCATGCGCTCGAGAAGCCGGTTCGAACCCGACTGCACCGGCAGGTGCAGATACGGCATGACCGCGGGCAACTCGGCCATCGCGTCGATGGTCTGCTCGGAGAGGTCCTTGGGGTGGCTCGTGGCGAAGCGGATGCGGGCGATGCCGGTGGCGGCGACCGCGCGAAGCGCCTCGGCGAAGCGGGGTTCTCCGTACAGGTCACGCCCGTAGGAGTTGACGTTCTGCCCGAGCAGCGTGACCTCCATGACCCCATCGGCGACGAGCGACTCGACCTCGGCGACGATGTCCTCGAGCGGTCGGCTGCGCTCCCTGCCGCGCACGTAGGGCACGATGCAGTAGGTGCAGAAGTTGTCGCAGCCGACGGTGATCGGCACCCACGCGTGATACGGGTGCTCGCGCTGCGAGGGCAAGTCGCTCGTGAAGCCCTCGCCGGCATCGAGAACCTCGACCTGAGGTCGACGCTGCGAGGCGGCTGCCTCGAGAAGCGCCGGAAGATGCGACAGGTTGTGCGTGCCAAATACGACGTCGACGTGCGGGAGCTGCTTGAGGAGCGTCTCCCCGTCTCGCTGCCCGATGCACCCGCCCACCGCGATGAGCACGTCCGGGCGGCCACCGGTCTTCAGTGACTTGAGCGAGGCCACCTGGCCCCGCAGACGCTCGTCGGCGTTCTCGCGCACGCAACACGTCATGAAGACCACGACGTCGGCGATGTCGACGCTCGCGGCCTCGGTGAGCCCTTGGCTTCGCAGGAGTCCTGCGACGCGCTCTGAATCGTGCTTGTTCATCTGGCACCCGAAGGTGCGGATCAGGTAGGTCTGCATGGCGCGTGGAAGTGTAGCACGCACCGTGCCGCCGTCCGAGGGCACGGCAGGGCTTGGCCCACTGACGCGTCAGCGGTGGGCGTCGCCCCAGGCCAGCAGGGCATCGACGGCCTCTTGGGGGATGTGGATCATGCCCGGCAGCGGGTTGGGCGCGTTGAGCCCGTGGAAGTCCGTGCCGCCCGTGGCGAGCAGCCCGAAGCGCCGGGCTTCTGAAGCGTAGTGGTCGCGCTGCGCCTGCGTGTGGTCGGCGTGGTACGCCTCCAGTCCCCCGAGGCCCGCGTCGATGAGGGGCACGATCAGGTCATCGGCGTGATTGATCCCGGGGTGCGCCAGCACCGCGATGCCGCCCGCTTGCCGGATGACGTCGATCGCCTCGGCAGGCGTCCGGGCGTCTTTCGACACGTAGTAGGGCCTGCCGTGGCCGATGAGGTTCTCGAAGGCGTCTCTGACCGAAGACGCGTGTCCGTTGGCTACGAGTGCGCGCGCGACGTGGCTGCGGCCGACGGCCCCGCCCCCGGTGAGGTCGAGGACGTCTTGGAGCTCGACGTCATAGCCGTCGGCGCTGAGTGCCTCGACCATGCGCGACGCCCTCCGCATGCGTGCAGCACGCAGATCGGCCAGCTGCGCCCGGAGGTCGACGCTGGTGCGATCCACGAAGTAGCCGAGGATGTGGACATCGCGGCCACCCGCCACCGCGGAGAGCTCGACGGCCTCGATCAGGTTCAGGTCCGTGCCCTGCGCCGCGTCGAAGGCATCATCGAGCCCCTCGACGGAATCGTGGTCGGCGATCGCGAGAACAGTAAGCCCCCGCTCAAGAGCGAGGGCTATCAGGTCGCGCGGGGCGAGCGTGCCGTCCGAGGCGGTCGAGTGGACGTGGAGGTCGGCCTTCATCGTCCGCACGGGCGAGCGCTAGCGGCTCATGTCGCGAGGCTCGACGAGAAGACGGATCGCGGTGCGTTCCTCGCCGTTTATCTCGATGTCAGCGAACGCGGGGATGCAGGTCAACTCGATGCCGGAGGGTGCGATGAAACCGCGTGCGATGGCGATGGCCTTGATCGCCTGGTTGAGGGCGCCCGCGCCGACGGTCTGAACCTCGACGGCGCCCTGCTCGCGAATGATGCCGGCAAGTGCCCCGGCAACGGAGTTCGGGTTCGACTTGGTCGATACCTTAAGGACTTCCACGGTCCCTCCCTGGCGCGATTCTGGTTGGAGCCGCCCACTTCGGGCGGCGGCTGCGTTAGTAGCGTGTCGACTGCTGCGTGTGTTGCGGGCAAGAAGAGCCGCGTCGTCCAGTATAGCGCGAGCCGGCGAGCGCGTCAGTCCTCTTTGTCCACCTCGAAGCGGACACGGATGTCGCCCTTGCCCACGGTGATCTTGGGTTC
>CAZCRB010000088.1:0-6775 GCA_964500985.1 uncultured Eubacteriales bacterium | reverse complement strand
CATGCCCGAACTCCCGCAGGTCGAGATCGGCGTCTTTGGCGGAAGCGGCTTCTACGAGCTCTTGGACAGCCCCAAGGAGTATCGCGTGAACACGCCGTTCGGTGCGCCGTCCTCGCCGGTCATGGTCGGTGAGATCGGCGGCAAGACGGTCGCGTTCCTTCCGCGCCACGGCAAGGAGCACAATCTGCCCCCGCACATGATCAACTACCGAGCGAACCTGTGGGCGATGAAGGAGCTCGGTGTCACGCGGATCATCGGACCCAACGCGTGCGGCTCCCTGCAGAAGCACGTCGAACCCGGCGACTTCGTGATCTGCGACCAGTTCGTCGATCGGACGTGGGGCCGCAAGGACACGTTCTTCGATGGCCCCATCACCACCCATGTCTCGTCCGCCGACCCCTACTGCCCGACGATGCGTGCCGTGGCATCGGAGACCGCGTCGGCCCTGGGCATCAAGGCGCACGCGACCGGCACCGTGGTGGTGATTCAGGGCCCGCGCTTCTCCACGCGGGCTGAGTCCGTGTGGTTCGCCTCGCAGGGCTGGGAGGTCATCAACATGACCCAGTACCCCGAGTGCTATCTGGCCCGTGAGCTGGAGATCTGCTACGTGAACATCTCGCTGATCACCGACCACGACGCCGGTGCAGAAGGCGCAGAACCCGTGACCAACGACGAGGTCGTGCGCGTGTTCAACGAGAACAACAGCAAGGTGAAGGACCTCATCTACAAGATGATCCCCGCCCTGCCTGAGGCGCGCGACTGCGCGTGTGCACATGCCCTGGATGGTGCAGCCTTCTAGAACAGGATGCGCCGCCCCGCATGTGCGGGGCGGCGCGCCACAGGGAGGGCGTGGATGTTCTCGTTTCCCTCGCTTCGTCTCGGCAGGCTCTTTGGCATCCCGCTGGAGATCGACGTCAGCTGGCTCGTCATCTTCGCGCTCGTGACGTTCTCCTTGTCGACGTCGTACTTCCCCGCGATCCCGCAAGCCGCCGGCGCACCGACCTGGCTGCTCGTCGTCGTCGGGATGGTCTCGTCCATTCTCTTCTTCGCCTCCGTCGTCGCCCACGAGCTGTGCCATTCGCTCGTCGCTCGTGCCGAGGGGGGCACGGTCGACAAGATCACGCTCTTCATCTTTGGTGGCGTCGCTCAGATCGACGAGGAGCCTCGCACGCCGGGCAAGGAGTTCCTGATGGCCGCAGCGGGGCCGGCGATGAGCCTGCTCCTCGCGCTGGCCTGCTACTTCGGCTTCGTATGGGTGGCGACCGCCGCGGGCCCCTGGTGGGTGTGGGCGCCCCTGCAGTATCTGTCGGCGATCAACCTCTTCGTGGGGTTCTTCAACCTGTTGCCGGGATTCCCGCTCGATGGCGGGAGGGTCTTTCGCTCCATCCTGTGGGCGATCACCGGCGACGTGGTCAAAGCGACGCGGTGGGCGTCTCGCTCGGGGCAGCTCATCGGATGGTCGATGGTGGCCTTCGCCGTGTTCGGGGTCTTGCAGGGAAGGACCGGACTGATCTGGTTCGGCCTCATCGGATGGTTCATCGCGACGCTGGCGGGTCGCGCCTACGAGCAGGAGGTCGTCCGCTCGCGCCTCGCCGACGTCAGGGTGTCCGCGATCATGGCGCCGTCACCGGAGTACGTCCAAGGCGACCAGTCTCTGGACCAGTTCGTCAATGAGCATCTCTTGGGCCGACCCCACAGCCGCTACCCCGTGATGCATGAAGGCGCGATCGTGGGTCTCGTGACGCTTCCGGACGTCAAGTCGGTGGACCGCTCCGACTGGCCGTTCACGCGCGTCTTGGACATCGCCGACCAACGCCTTGAACATCTCGTGGTGGACCGGGAAGCGACCGTTGAATCGATCCTGCCGCGCCTGGCGGGAGATCGCCCGGGGGCACTGCTCGTGGTCGGTGACGGCCGGCTGGTGGGCCTGGTGACGCGTTCCGACGTCTTGCACGTGCTTCAGGTGGATGCCGTCGCCGGCGAGCGTGACTGACCCGCCGCCCGCCCGCTAGGCGCTCGCTCATCGCTTCGGCCACCTTGCGACCGTTTGTAACACTTGTTACGATATGCGGCACAGAACCACGAATCGTCCGGCAACGGTTCGAGGCACAAGGTGGCAACGGGACAACGCACACAGCGCATACCGCAAGGCGTCATAGAGCGGCTTCCGCACTATCTCAACGTCTTGCTACACCTCAGGGGTGAGGGACTCGAGACCGTCTCTTCGGCGCGTCTATCCGAGCTCGCTGAGGTGAACGCTGCCCAGATCCGGCGCGATCTCGCGTACTTCGGCCAGTTCGGAAAGCGCGGTGTGGGATACGACATCTCCCTGCTCGTCGACCGTATCCAGAGGATCCTCGGATCTGATCACGCGCATCGGCTCGCAATCGTCGGAGCCGGCAACCTTGGCTCAGCAATCGCTTCCTACGATGGCCTGCGCGCTCGCGGCTTCGTCGTCTCGGCACTCTTTGACGACGATCCTCGAAGAGTAGGGCAGCGGGTCGGCGACCTCATCGTTCGAGATGTGGCGACCTTGGAGCGAGTCGTCTCGGAGCAGGCCATTCGTTTTGGCGTCATCGCGGTTCCGCCCGAGCATGCCCAAGCGGTCGCCGACCGCATGTGTGCTGCGGGAATCCGGGTGATACTGAACTACTCGCCCGCGTTCGTCGGCGTAGCGGAAGGTGTCATGCTGCACAACACGGACCCCGTGCGGGAGTTGCTTCACACCCTGTACTATCTGTCGCGCGCAGAAAGCGTGGCAGAGGCATAGACCTGGTGGTACGCTACCCAGGCGTACACCCGGCCGACCGGTATCGGCCGTATTCGAAGAAGCTACGGAGGCATCATCATGAGGATCTTCGGTCTCGGGCCGATGGAGCTGGGTCTGATCCTGCTCGTCGTGCTCATCCTGTTCGGACCCAAGCAGCTCCCCAAGCTCGGCAAGATGTTCGGCAAGACGATGAAGAACGTCCGTGAGGGCATGGACGGCATCAACGACGACGGCGAGGACATCGACGAGCTGCCGGCCCCCAAGGCCGAGGCGGCACCGGCTCCCAAGGCCGAGGACAAGGTCGAAGCCAAGAGCGAGGACAAGTAGGCAGGCTGGCCCGGGGCCGCAGCGCATCGTGCGCTCGGGCGGGCGTGAGTTGCCACTCCAAGCGATTCGGCTATACTTTCGTGGACATTTCAGCGGGCTGCTCCCACACAGAGGGGCAGCCCGTGCGTTGCGGATAAGGCTCGCCCCGCACGGCGACCGACCGACGGGAGCTTCCGATGCACAAAGAGATCGCGCTTACGCCGCAAGGCCAGGCGAAACTCGAAGACGAACTGCGTCACCTCGAGACGGTTCGCCGCCGCGAGGTCGGTGAGCGCATCAAGGAAGCCAAGGAGTTCGGCGACCTCTCGGAGAACTCCGAGTACGACGACGCGAAGAACGAGCAGGCGTGGGTCGAGAGCCGCATCCTCGAGATCAGCCAGATCCTCGCGCATGCAACCATCATCGACGTGCCCAAGGGCGCTCCGACCAAGGTGACGCTCGGGTGCCATGTCGAGCTGCTCGACAAGCTCGACGACAGCGTGCAGAAGTACCAGGTCGTGGGCTCCGCCGAGGCGGACCCGATGCAGGACCGGATCAGCAACGAGTCTCCGGTCGGCCAGGCGATCATGGGGCACAAGAAGGGCGACACCGTCACGGTGCTCACTCCTCGTGGCACCGAGCTCGAGTTCGAGATCCTCAAGATCTCGCGCTGAGACCATGTCAGACGAGCCCATCTCCGCAGAACCCATCGAAGACGATCCGTTCGTCGTACGCCGCGAGAAGCTCGAGGCCCTGCGTAGCGCCGGGGTAGAGCCCTACGTCAACGGCTTCGACATCACCGATCGGACCGCCGATCTCTCGGCGCGCTACGTCGACCTTGAGGCGGGCGCCGAGACCAGTGACGTGGTCACGGTGGCGGGGCGGTTGGTCGCCAAGCGGGATCAGGGCAAGATGGCGTTCCTCGTGCTCCGCGACGCGACCGGCGAGATCCAGCTCTTCTGTCGTATCAACGTGTTGGGCGAAGCAGGATTCGAGTTCGCCAAGGACCTCGACCTGGGCGACTGGGTCGGCGCGACCGGCGTGGTGCTTCGATCGCGCCGCGGAGAGCTGTCCGTCCAGCCGAGTGAGCTGACGCTGCTGTCCAAGTCCCTCTCGCCGCTTCCCGAGAAGTATCACGGGCTGACCGACACCGAGACGCGCTATCGTCGTCGGTACGTCGACCTCATCGCCAACCCCGAGGTGCGCCTCGTCTTCGAGACCCGCTTCCGCATCATCTCGGCCATTCGGCGCTATATGGAGTCCCAGGGCTATCTCGAAGTCGAGACGCCCATGCTCCAGCCCATCCCCGGCGGCGCCACGGCCCGACCGTTCGTCACGCACCACAACGCGTTGGACATGCCACTCTACCTTCGCATCGCGCCGGAGCTGTACCTCAAGCGCCTGCTGGTCGGCGGCTTCGAGCGCGTCTACGAGATCAACCGCTCGTTCCGCAATGAGGGCATGAGCCCGCGTCACAATCCCGAGTTCACGATGCTCGAGGCGTATCAGGCGTACGGCAACATGGGCTCGATGCTGGAGCTGACCGAAGGCATCATCACCCACGCCGCCACCGAGGTGCTCGGAACGCTCGACTTCGAGTACCAGGGCACGCCGGTCTCGCTCGAGCGCCCGTGGCGCCGGGCCACGATGGCCGAGCTGACGAGCGACGCGGCCGGGGTGGAGCTGTCGGTCCACACCCCGATGGACGTCCTGCTCGCCCAGTGCGAGAAGCACGAGATCCCCGTCAAGGCCGAGTGGGGACCCGGCAAGTTGCTGACCGAGCTCTTTGAGAAGCTCGTCGAGCACACGCTCATCGAGCCGACGTTCGTCACCATGTACCCGGCGGAGACCTCACCGTTGGCTCGTCGCAACGACGAGGACCCCGAGCTGACCGACCGGTTCGAGCTGATCATCACGGGACGCGAGTTCGCCAACGCGTTCTCCGAGCTCGTCGATCCGATCGACCAGCGTGGCCGCTTTGGGGCGCAGGCCGCGGCCAAAGACGCCGGCGACGACGAGGCCATGTGGGTCGACGAGGACTACCTGCGCGCGCAGGAGTACGGTATGCCGCCCGCCGGCGGCCTCGGGATCGGCATCGACCGGTTGGTCATGCTCCTGACGGACCAGCCGTCCATTCGTGACGTGCTGCTGTTTCCGCACATGCGCCCGGAGGCGTAGCCGGCGTCCGGAGCTTCAGGACGCTCTCGCCAATCCCCGGAATCTAAGTGTTTAGCGCTTAGATTCGTGGCACCCTCTTTGCAGTACACGCGCTACCGGCAACGGCCGGTGTCACACCGACGGGTATACTCGTCTCAGGTGATTTCCGGCCCATTCGGGTCGTCGATTCTCAAGGGGTGCTCTCCATGTTCGAGCGATTCACGGAAAAGGCGCGCAGGGTCGTCGTCTACGCCCAAGAAGAAGCGCGCATGCTCAATCAGAACTACATCGGCACCGAGCATCTTCTGCTCGGCCTGATCCGCGAAGAGGACGGCATCGCGGCAAAGGCGCTTGAGTCACTGAACATCTCACTCGAGGATGTTCACGCCCAGGTCGAGGACCTGATCGGCAGAGGCACCTTCGTCCCGACCGGGCACATCCCGTTCACGCCGCGCGCCAAGAAGGTCCTTGAGCTGTCGTTGCGTGAGGCGCTGCAGCTCGGCCACAACTACATCGGGACCGAGCACATCCTGCTCGGCCTCATCCGTGAGGGCGAGGGCGTCGCCGCGCAGGTGCTGCTCAACCTCGGGGCCGACCTCGACAAGGTGCGTTCGGCCGTCATCCAGCTGCTCTCGGGGCACTACGGCAACAAGCCGGAGGGCGGCGAGGAGCGCCGCGGCGCCCAAGGAAGCCAGTCGATGCTCGACGAGTTCGGGCGGAACCTGACTCGCCAGGCGCGCGACGGAAAGCTCGACCCGGTCATCGGTCGCGCCAACGAGATCGAGCGCGTGATGCAGATCCTCTCGCGCCGCACCAAGAACAACCCGGTCCTCATCGGTGAGCCGGGCGTCGGCAAGACCGCGGTCGCCGAGGGCCTGGCGCAGCGGATCTCGTCCGACGAGGTGCCGGAGACCATCAAGGACAAGCAGCTCTACACGCTCGACCTTGCGGCTCTCGTCGCCGGCTCCAAGTATCGCGGTGAGTTCGAGGACCGCCTCAAGAAGGTCATCAAGGAGATACGCGAACGAGGCGACATCATCCTGTTCGTCGACGAGATGCACACCCTCGTGGGGGCCGGAGCGGCAGAGGGCGCGATCGACGCAGCGAGCATCATCAAGCCCGCGCTCGCGCGCGGTGAGCTCCAGACGATCGGCGCCACGACGCTCGACGAGTATCGCAAGTACGTGGAGAAGGACCCCGCGCTCGAGCGCCGCTTCCAGCCCATCCAGGTCGGCGAGCCGAGCGTCGAGGAGACCGTGCTGATCCTGAAGGGGCTGCGGGACCGCTACGAGGCGCACCACCGCGTGCACATCACCGACGCGGCGATCGATGCCGCAGCGACGCTCGCCGATCGCTACATCTCGGACCGTTTCTTGCCCGACAAGGCCATCGATCTGGTGGACGAGGCCGGCGCCAAGATGCGGATCCGTATGATGACCGCGCCTCCCGGCGTCAAGGAGGTCGACGATCGGCTCCGCCAGGTGCGTGCCGAGAAGGAGGCCGCGATCGAGGCGCAGGAGTTCGAGAAGGCCGCCTCGCTGC
>CAZCRB010000087.1:5412-6957 GCA_964500985.1 uncultured Eubacteriales bacterium | reverse complement strand
TTCGGGTTATGAGCCCGACGAGCTACCAGACTGCTCCACCCCGCAATGTTCAGTTCGCCTCAACGGCGGATACGCAAACTATCATACCCACATGCGGCAGCGCAACCCCGGGCTCCGCACTTCATGGGCGACACACGGCCCCCGCGTGAACTGACGCTATCGAGTCTCGAGCCATTCCCATATCGCGGCCGCCAGTAGCCTCAGGTCGTCAGAACGAGACATCGCCAGATACACCCGGGCGTTGTCGACATCGAAATACTCGTGCGCCAGTGCGTTTCGAAGGCCAGCGGCACCTTCGAGGCGATCAACAAGTGCGCCATCGGCGATACCCAGACTCGCCATCGCCATAATCGCATCACGATTGGTCATGAGATCGCGGACGCCCTCCGAAACAGCCACATGTGCGGCGGTGTCGAGCAACGCCTGAAGTGCGATGTACATGCGATGCTCAAGCTCATAGCGTCGATCCTCGTTCGCATCGCTCGCGTACTCGTCGCAAGTTGCCGGCAGCTTGCAGTCGATGCGGTCGAGCTCGCGCAGCATCCGCTCAAGTCGTTGCCTGACGACCTCGCGATCAACGTGCCCCATAGCCCCGAAGCCTTTCCGTCAGTGCCGCCGCCTGCATTCGGCGGATCGGCTCGAAGTCCCAATACGCGTTGGCCGCGCGGATTTCGGCCTCCGCGGCAGCGCGGCTCCACTCCCCCCAGATGCGATGCCCCTGCATCAGCGCCCTGTGCCCGAGCAGCACCGACACATCCGGCAGGACCGCCACGTCGACCTCGTTCACCCCAAACACTCCGGGGAGCCGACCGGCCAGGTCCAGCTTCAGCTTCCAGCGCGCGTCTGCATCCGGACGCCCCGCGGGCAGCACCGCGATATCGACGTCTGACATCGGCCCCGCCTCATCCCGGGCCACGCTGCCAAACAACCAGGCGGCCTCGATGTCGTCGCGTGCCCGGAAGAACGCGCGCGCCAGCTCGCTCACCCGCTCGCGCGACAACCGAGCCGGCGCCTGCACCGCGTAGGCCCCCGACGCCTCAGCGACCAAGCCTCCACCCTCAGCGACGAACGCGTCGAGCGCCGCGGCGATCAGCCCGCTGCGCGTGTAGCGCTGCGCCGAGGCGAACGCGTCCGCGCGCGCGAGGACCTCGTCGGGCAGCGTGATGTTGAGTCGCTTGTACATGCCCTCACTATACCCAGAATGTGTATCAGTGTGTACTGTGCCGCGACCACGCGACATTCCGTATATACACGGGTATACTAATGTCACACTATCGGTACGCTCGGAGGCAGTCATGATCAAGAAGCTCGTCCGCCACGGCAACAGCCGCGCCCTCATCATCGACAAGCCGATCCTCGAGATCATCGGCGCGAACGAGGACTCGTCGTTCACCATCACCACGGACGGCCGCTCGCTCACGATCACGCCGGTCGCCTCAGAAGAGGAGGAGCGCCGCCTGGCGTTCGAGTACGCAGCCGAGCGCGCGCTCACCAAGTACGGCTCGACCTTTGAGCGTTTGGCGAAGTGACATGGAGCCACGATTC
>CAZCRB010000087.1:0-5312 GCA_964500985.1 uncultured Eubacteriales bacterium | reverse complement strand
CTGAGAGTCGCGCCACCAAGGCCGACATCGCTACCGCGTTCCGCGGCGCTTCGAAGCCGGTAAGCCTCGGGTAAGACCGGACCGCTAGCCTCGGGCACATGTCCGAGGCCCCCGACACGCACCCCTGCTCGCCCACGTTCGCCGAGGCGTGGGCGCTGTGGCTCGCGTACCGCACGCACGGCACACACCCGCTGCGCGCCTCGACGCTGGCGGACTACGAGTCCATCCACCGCCGCCACCTCGGCCCCGCCTTCGACCCGCTGCCGCTTCGCGAGCTCGACGGCACCACGATCGCCCGCTTCACCATCGCCGCCACCGCCGCGGGCACCGGACCCAAGCGGCTCTCCAACATCCTCGTGCCGCTGCGCGCCTGCCTGCGCTGGCACCACCGCATGGGGACGCTCGCGGCAGATCCGGCGCCCTGGTTCGACTCCCCGGCACGGGCCGCAGACGAGCGCCGCATCCTGACGCCCGCGCAGCTCGAGGCGCTCATCGCCGCGCTCCCGGCGTTCTTCCGCCCGCACGTCGCGTTCGCCGCCTACACCGGCGTGCGCGCCGGCGAGCTGCGGGCGCTGACGTGGGACGACATCGACCTGGGCGCCCGCACCGCGCACATCTACAAGACCTACTACCGCGACCGCCTGCAGCACTCGACCAAGACCGGCCGATCGCGCACCGTACCGCTGCCGCGCCACCTCGCCGAGATCCTCGCCGCGTGGCGCCCCGTCTGCCCGCCCGGGCCGGCCGGCCTCGTCTTCCCCGGCCGCACGGGCACGGTGCTCGACCTCGACGACTTCCGGGCCCGCGTGTTCAAGCCGGCACTGGAGCGCGCCGGCCTGCCCCTAGACACCCGAATCCACGACCTGCGCCACACGAGCGCGAGCCTGTACCTGCAGTCCGGGGCGACGGTGCGCGAGGTCATGGAGATCCACGGCTGGACGCAGATGCAGACCGCCCTGCGCTACCTGCACACCACAGAGTCCCTGACCGGCGCGGCCGACCGCCTCTCCGACATACGAGAAGCGGCGCTCCATGAGAAGCGCCGCCTCGAATGATCCGCGATGTGGTGGTACCGGCCCTACTTCTTGACGCGCTTCTTGCCCGGCATCGGGTGCGGCACGTCGATGCCAAGGAAGTCGAACTGCTCGCCGTAGTCCTTCATCATCTGCTCGAAGGCGGAGAGCATGTAGCGGCGCTTGAAGCCGTCCGGCAGCGCGAGGACTTCCTTCATCTTGCGGCTGTAGAACGTCATGTAGCACTTCGCCAGTGCCCGGTAGACGTCGTCGAGCGACATCTCGTAGGGCTCGACGATCGGCGTCATGAGGTTGTACTTCGAGTAGTCGGTGACGCGGATGCGGTCCTTCATCTCCTCGTGCAGCGGGGTGAAGGGCATCGGCGTGATCACCGGGAAGACCGCGATGTCGGGGTTGAGGCGCACCGCCTCCGAGGCGGTCTTGGCGATCGAGTCCCACGTCTCGTTGGGGAAGCCCACCATGAACGAGGCCTCGGTCATGATGTCGTGCTCGCGCAGCAGGTCGAGCGCGCGCTTGTTCTGGTCGACGTCGGTGCCCTTGTTGAGGCTCTCGAGCATCTCGTCCGAGCTCGACTCGGCGCCCACGTAGACGTGGATGACGCCGGCGTCGTGGTACTTCCACAAGATGTCCTCGTCGCGAATGATGTCCTCGACGCGCGTCTCCATGAGCAGTTTGACGTCGATGCCCGCCTCGATGAACAGGTCGAGCTGGTGCTCCCAGCGGTCGCGGTCGCTCGTGGGATACGGGTCGATGAGCGTGATGAACTCCACGTTGAACTCGTCGACGAGGTAGCGCACCTCTTCGATGACCTTCTCGGGAGTGCGGGCGCGCCAGTCACCGCGCCAGAACTTGCGGTGCGAGCAGAACGAGCAGCCCATCATGCAGCCGCGCGTCGTCAGGATCGACGCCATCCGGCCCCAGGGCTCGATGTTGTAGTGGTAGTCGTCCCAGTCCAGCAGGTGCCAGGCGGGCAGGTACGCGTCGAGGTCCTCGATGTGCGGGCGCATCGGGGTCGTGACCACGGTGCGGTTCTCGTCGAGATACGCGATGCCGGCGACATCGGCGGCGCGCCCCTCGGGGATCGCGGCGAGCAGCTCGCGCAGGGTCTCCTCGGACTCGCCGCGGATGACGAAGTCGACCTTGTTCTCGGGGTCGGAGAGCACCTCGTCGTAGAGGAACGTCGGGTGCGGGCCGCCGATCATCGTGATGACGTCGGGGTCGAGCTCCTTGGCGATGGAGAGCGTCTTGAGCGCGGCGGGCACGCTGGCGGTCGCCACGGCACCGGAGACCGGGAGGTAGTCGAGCGTGACCACGTAGTCCGGTGCGAACGAGGTGAGGTGGGCGCGGACGTCGTCGAAGTCGTGCATCTTGTTCATGGCGTCGTAGAGGTGAACCTCGTGCCCGCCCTCGATGGCGACGCCGGCGAGATACGCCAGCTGGACCGGCGGCCAGGTCCCGATGACCTGCACGCCCCACGAGTGATACGGCGGAGCGACGAACAGAACCTTTGCCATCGAAAACCCACTCTCACTGCTCGTATACGTAGCCGCACAGTCTACTCCATGCGGTCTTCAGGTATCGCACGAACCATGCCGATATACCTCTTTGGTCGCGCGTTCACAAGGTGCATCGGTTCGGCATCGGCTTTGCATTACCTACCGTAGCAAGTACGACCGAGCCCCCGCACCGTGCGTAACCTGCAGATTTTGTGTAGAATCGCCGTCTGACCTCGCCAAGCGCGAGCGTAGGGGGTAAGGCTGGATACGGACCCGGCACGTCCGTCCGGCACGAAAGGCAGGTTCTCTTGGTGGGATCTCCCACATCGCTGGTGAAGCGAGCCGTCGCGCTCGCACTCGCGGCAGCGCTCGTCGCTCCCGCGGTTCCGGCGTACGCCGAGCCCTCTGCCACCGACACCACCACCCCCACCTCCTCGACGCCGGCGCCCGTCGCGCCCAAGACCACCCCGCGCAAGCCGGCGACCAAGGGCTCCGAGATCGACGTGAAGGTCGATCCCAAGACCGAGAAGTTCCGCGCCGACCTCGAGCTCAAGCAGAAGCGCCTCGACGAGTTCACCGCGCAGCTCGACGAGCTCGACCGCGAGCTCGAGCTGGCCGCCGAAGAGTACAACGCGGCCGTCGATCGCCTCGGTCAGACCAAGGAGCGGGTGGCCAGCGCCCAGGGCGACCTGGAGAAGGCCCGCAGCGCCTACGCCCTGCAGTCCGACATCCTCGGGACGCGCGCGACCTCGATCTACAAGGACGGCTCGTTCGCCGCCATCGAGGTCCTGCTCGACGCCAAGTCGGTCTCCGACTTCGTCGGCCGGGTCAAGTTCCTCAACACCATCGGCATCCGCGACGCCGACATCGCCGCCTCGCTGCAGGGCCAGAAGGACCTGCTCGAGAAGCAGGTCGACGAGCTCGACAACACGCGCCAGCTCGCCGAGTCCCTCGAGTTCGAGCTCAAGGCCCGCCAGATCGAGATCATGCTCCGCATCCAGGAGCGCCAGCAGATGCTCGCCGCGGCCCAGACCGACATGCTGTCGCTGCTCGACTCGGAGGCCTCGCGCCGCCAGTCCGAGGAAGCCGCGCTGCTCGCCGAGATCCTCGCCGGCGCGAGCGCCAAGGGCATCGTCGTCGAGCCCGGCTCGCCGGTCGAGACCGCGCTCGCCTACCACGGCGTCCCCTACCTGTGGGGTGGCGAGAAGCCGAGCGGCTTTGACTGCTCGGGCCTGGTCCTCTACGTCTTCAAGCAGCACGGCGTCTCGCTGCCTCACTACTCCGGCTCGCAGTTCCAGATGGGCGAGAAGATCGCGCCCGCCGCGCTGCAGGCCAACGACGTCGTCTTCTTCGGCTCGCCGATCCACCACGTCGGCATCTACATCGGCGGCGGCTACTACATCCACGCCCCGCGCACCGGCGACTTCGTCAAGATCAGCAAGCTCGCCGACCGCAGCGACTACGCGGGCGCCCGCCGCTTCGCGTGGAACTACCGGGTCGGCCCGCCGCTGAGCGCCGTCACGGACCCGGCCGCCGTCATCAAGGGCAGCACCGGCAACTAGCCGCTAGCGGCTCTTCGAGCCTCGCTGCCGCGCGCCGCACGCCCCTTCTGCACGCGTCACCGCCTGCGGGTATGATTCCGTACAGGGTCGGGTGAGCCTTGTGCGCTTCACTCACCCGCGATCAAGACACCGCCTGAGGGGGCTCCTCCTTTGAGAGACATCATCGAGGCCGCGCTCGAATCCGCGCGGCTCGCCGGCGCAAGCTACGCCGACGCACGCGTCCAGGACTCCTCGCACGAGGAGATCTCGGTCGCGAGCGGTCGCGTGGAGGGCGTCGAGCGTTCCGACAGCTTCGGCCTGGGCGTGCGCGCGCTCGTCGACGGCGCCTGGGGTTTCGCCGCCTCGCAGACCGTCACGCCCGACGAGGCCGTGCGGGTGGGCCGCGAGGCGGTCGCCATCGCGCGCGCCTCGGCGCTCGTGGCCGGCGACCCGGTGCGGCTCGCGCCCATCGAGCCGCCGGTCGGCACCTGGTCCGGGCCGTGCGCCATCGACCCGTTCACCGTGCCGATCGAGGACAAGCTCGCCCTGCTCGTGGCCGCCGACGAGGCGCTGCGCGCCGAGCCCGCCGTCACGATCACGCAGGCCCAGTGCGGCAGCTACCGCTTCCGCAAGTGGTTCGGCTCGACCGAGGGCGCCTTCACCGAGCAGAGCTGGTTCGAGACCGGCGCCGGCATCGTGGCCTACGCGGTCAAGGACGGCGAGGTGGTCACGCGCTCCTACCCGACCTCGCACGGCGGCGGCTGGATGCAGGCCGGCTGGGAGTACGTCGAGTCGCTCGACCTGGCCGGCAACGCGCCGCGCATCGCCGAGCAGGCCGCGCAGCTCTTGAGCGCGCCGGAGGTCGAGCCGGGCACGGTCGACCTGATCATCGACGGCTCGCAGATGGCCCTGCAGGTCCACGAGTCGATCGGCCACCCGCTCGAGCTCGACCGCGTGCTCGGCGAGGAAGCCGCGTTCGCGGGCACCTCGTGGGTCAAGCTCGACGACCTCGACGAGCTCGTCTACGGCTCGCCGCACGTCACGGTGACCGCGGACTCGACGGTGCCCGGGTCGCTCGGCAGCTTTGGCTGGGACGACGACGGTGTCGCTGCGCAGCGGGACTACCTCGTGCGCGACGGCATCTTGTGCGGGCTGCTCTCCGCTCGCGACTGCGCCCCGGCGATCGGGCGGGCCAGCAACGGCTGCGCGCGCGCCGACGGGTGGAACCGCATCCCGCTCGT
>CAZCRB010000086.1:0-6967 GCA_964500985.1 uncultured Eubacteriales bacterium | reverse complement strand
GGTGGGGCCGGCGCTCCAGAAGTTGTCCTTGGCGCCCATGCGCACGATGCGCTCGGGGGCGATGGAGCTCTCCTCGAGCCACAGCTCGCGGGCCTCGTCGTCGTCCTCGTAGATCGAGATCCAGATCTTGTCGACGTCGAGCTTGAGGACCTCGGTGGAGTACTCCCACGACCAGCGGATGGCCTCGCGCTTGAAGTAGTCACCGAAGCTGAAGTTGCCGAGCATCTCGAAGAAGCTGTGGTGACGCCCGGTGGTGCCGATGATGTCGATGTCGGTGGTGCGCACGCACTTCTGCACGGTGGTCGCGCGCGTGAAGCCGAGACTCGATGCGCCGAGGAACACCGGCTTGAACTGCACCATGCCCGCGGTCGTCAGCAGCAGCGACGGATCGTCGGGGATGAGCGAGGACGACGGCCAGCGCCGGCAGCCCTTGCTCTCAAAGAACGAAAGGAAGCTCTCTCGGATCTCGGCGGAGTTCACGCGCACGCTCCTCGCAGTGTGGCTACCGGTCTTGGGTCGCGCCTGAAACGGGGTTCTCGCCCGCGTCGGGGTCGTTCTCGGGTTTGGCGGAGTGCTCGTCCGTGTCGGCGACAGCGGGCTCGCACGGCTCATCGGCGTCGTCGTCACAGGTCGCCGTCCGGAACAGAGCGCCGTCTTCGGTGGCGAGCTGCCGCTTGGTCTTGCGTTCGTAGTAGTACACGAACAGGCCCTTTGCGGTGGCCGCGACCGGGATGGCGAGAATCATGCCCCAGAACCCGAACAGGGTGCCTCCGACGAGCAGCGAGAATATCACGAGGATCGGATGCAGGTCGACCTGCTCGGACATGACCCGCGGGGTCAGGAACATGTCGACGAGGTTTTGCGCCGCGACCACGACCACGATCGCGAGCAGCGCGGTCAGCGGGCTCTGGAACAGGCCGACCGCCGCCGCGATCAGGCCGGCGAGGAACGGCCCGATGTAGGGCACGTAGTTGAACACGAAGGTGATGATGCCGAGCACGAGTGCGTAGGGCACGCCGATGATCGCCAGCCCGATCCCGGCAAGCGTGCCGGTGGCGAGCGAGGCGATCGTCTGCCCTTTGAGGTAGCCGCCCACCACGCGCCCGACGGTCGCGAGCAGGTTCTCGAGGTCGTCCTCGTACTTCTCCCCCGCCAGCACCCGGAGCTCGGCCCGGATCGCCGGAAGGTCCTTGAGTGTCCAGTACGAGACGACCGCGGCCAGGAACAGGTCGAAGAAGGTGGTCGCGATCCCGCTGCCCGCGCTGACGATGCCCTTGGCGATGATGTTGCCGAGCGACACGAACACCTGCGACAGCGACTGCGTGATCGAGATGACGGCGTTGCGCAGCCAGTCGGGCACCACGACGTCGGAGAAGCGCTGCTGGGCCTGGGCGATCAGGTCCTGGCCCTGGGCGAGGAAGTCCGGGATCGCATTGGCGAACGCGATGAGTTGCCGGCCCACGGGCGGCGCGATGAACACGACGGCGATGGAGACGGCGAGGAACCCGACGAGGAAGCAGAACCCGACGGCGATGCCGCGCGACATACCGCGTCTGGCCAGGGCCGCGACGGGCGACTGCAGGATGAACACGAAGACGAACGCGACCACGAACGGCGCGAGCGCGCCGGCGATGCTGCCGACCGCGTAGCCGGCCGCCGACAGCAGGATGAGCGCACCGATGACGGCCCACACGGCATACGCCGTGGTGCGCCACCGGGTGAGCCTTGTCTCCTGCGTCGTCACCTCGCGCACCTAGTCTCGGACGATGTTCTCTCTGAGGACCTTGAGCGTGCGGCGCAGCAACCGCGAGACCTGCATCTGTGATATCTCAAGCTGCCGGGCGATCTCGGTCTGCGTGAGACCCTCGAAGAAGCGCAGGTACAGCACGCGCTGCTCTTGGGCGGTCAGCTGCTTGAACGCGACCTGCAGCGTGGTGCGGTCCTCGACCGACGCCATGAGCACGTCGTCTTTGCCGATGTACTCGAGGATCGAGAACGAGTCCGAGCCGTCGCCCCCGCGGTCGCTCTCGAGCGAGACGAAGTTGTAGGCCTCGCTCGTCTCCATGGCTTCGAGGACCTCTTCCGGGGTCACCTCGAGGTACTCGGCGATCTCGGGGATGGTGGGCGAACGCTGGAGCCGCGTGGTCAGGACATCGACCGCCTGGTTCACGCGAAACGACAGCTCCTGCAGCCGGCGCGGGACCTTGATGGCCCAGCCCTTGTCGCGGAAGTAGCGCTTCAGCTCGCCCACGATGGTGGGGGTCGCGTACGTGGTGAACTCGACCTGCCGCTCGATGTCGAACCGGTCGATAGCCTTGATGAGGCCGATCGTGCCCACCTGGATCAGGTCGTCGATGGGCTCGCCGCGGTTGCGGAAGCGGCTCGCGAGGTACTTCACGAGGTTCAGGTACATGGTGATGAGCTCGTCGCGGGCCGCCTCGTCCTCTTCAAGACGATAGCGACGGAACAGCTCCTTCGTGTAGACCTTGTCCCACGAGAGTCTGCGCGACTGCTTCTGCGGTCGGCGGCTAGTCGGCATCGACGCTCCCGACGCGCTTCACGAGACGCAGTTTGGGCATGCCGGCCTCGTCGCTGACGAACTCGTAGCTGTCACAGACGCCCTGGAGGATGAACGTGGCGTACGAGGTGCGCGCCTCGACCTCCTCGCCGGTCGCGGCCTCGGCGCCGAGGCAGACCTCGATCTCGAGGGCGTCGTCGCCCACGAGGAAGGAGAACGCGACCTCCGAGCCTTCCGGCTGTGAGTCCACGGCGTAGACGAACGCCTCCTCCGCAGCCATGCGCACGTCGTCGACCTCGTCGAACGTCATGCCGAGCCGGCTCACGAGAGCCGCTGCGGTCATTCGCACGGCCTTGGCGTACTCGCTCTTGGCCGGAACGGTCAGTGTGATGCGGTCCTTGCCCATGTCGTCGGTCCTTACGTCGCGGCTCATGCGGTCTGCTCATCGGCGGCGGGTTCACCCGGGCCGCCTGAAGCGGGAATGTCGAAGTCGGGCCGATCGGTCGGCGCGTAGCGGGCGTCGGCGGCAAACCGCTCGTCCGTGTCGTCGGCAGGGGCCGCAGCGTCCTCGGGGGACGGGGCCTCGGAGGAGTGTGCGCGCGACGTCTCGCGGCGGACCTTCCACGCCCGGCGCATCCGGTCTGCGACCTCCCCGACGATGTCGCCCGGTGCCGAGACGATCCCGGAGATGGTGCCCGACGCGGAGCTGACGCGCTCGCTGGCGTCTTCGAAGCGCGTGATGATGCCGTCGATGCGCAGAAGTTCCGCGTTCACGGCATCGACGGTGACGTCGGTCTTGTCGAGAAGGGGCACGAGGCGCACGCGGGTGTCGTCCGATAGCTCGCGCACGGAGCGCGCTGTCAGGACCATCTCGCGCAGCGCCCATATGGCCACGCCGATGAGGGCTGCCGCGAGTACGAGGACGATGACGATCATGATGTTGACCGGACCCACGCGACCTCCCCTCCGCCAGACCTCGAGTGTACCAGACCGACCTGCCCGAACGCGGGCCGCCGGACGCGCGGCGCGCGAGCCTAGGTGCCGCCGGCGCCGCCTGCCGCGGGGTCGTCCTCACGCGCGGCCCTGAGGCGCTCGAGCGCCGCGTGACGCTCGGCCTCCCAGCCCCGTTTCGTGGGGCGGTAGAAGCGGGTGGCCTCGAGCCCGTCGGGCAGGTACTGCTGCCGCACGACCCCGTCGGGATGCTCGTGCGGATACCGGTACGGGCCGTACGTCTCGCTTCCCGGGCGGTGGCGGTCGCGCAGGTGGTTGGGAACCTGACGCGCCGGCCCGGTCCGCACCTCGGCCAGGGCCGCGTCGATGGCGACGTAGGCCGCGTTGCTCTTGGGCGCCAACGCAAGATACGTGGCCGCCTGCGCCAGGTTGATGCGGCACTCCGGCCACCCGATCGACTCCGCGGCCTTGAATGCGGCGTGGGCGACCAGGAGGGCCTGCGGATCTGCGTTGCCGACGTCCTCGGAGGCGAAGATGAGCATGCGGCGCGCGATGAACTTGGGGTCCTCGCCCCCGTGCACCATCCGCGCGAGCCAGTAGACCGCCGCGTCGGCGTCGCTGCCGCGCATGGACTTGATGAAGGCGCTGACCACGTCGTAGTGGACGTCGCCGGCCTTGTCGTAGGGCAGGATGCGCGAAGGCGAAGCGTCGGTGACGGCGGTCAGGGTGACGAGCCGCACGCCATCCGCGTCGGCATCGACGCACGCGGCCGCTATCTCGAGGGTCGTGAGCGCCACCCGCGCGTCGCCGCCGGCAGACACCACGATCGCGTCCTCGGCGTCCTGCTCCAGCCTCACCGTGCCGCCAAAGCCGCGCTCATCGGCAAGCGCGCGGCGCACGAGCGTACGGACGTCCTCGTCGCTGAGCGCGCGCAGCTCGATGACCCGCGAGCGGCTCACGAGCGGCGCGTTGACCTCGAAGTAGGGGTTCTCGGTGGTCGCGCCCACCAAGACGACGACCCGGTCCTCCACCGCGTGCAGGAGCGCGTCTTGCTGCGACTTGCTGAACCGGTGGATCTCGTCGATGAACAGGATCGTGCGGGCCCCGGAGATCGCGAGGCGCTGGGAGGCCGCATCGATGGCTTTGCGCAGGTCGGCGACGCCGGAGGTGACCGCCGAGACCTCCTCGAAGTGCGCGTCGGTCTGCGCCGCCACGATGCGGGCCAAGCTCGTCTTGCCCGTACCGGCGGGCCCGTACAGGATGATGGACGAGACCGCGTCGCCCGTGATCGCACCGGCAAGCCACGTGCCCGCGCCGACCACGTGCTCCTGGCCCACGAACTCCTCGAGGCTGCGCGGTCGCATGCGCGCAGCGAGAGGGGCCACCGCGTCGCGAGCGGCCTGCTCCTGATCGCTGAAGAGGGAGTCCACGGTCGACTAGTCCTCGGAGACGCGACCCACCTGACGCTCGAGCATCGCGCTGTCGATGAAGCCTCGCCACCTGAAGATGACCTGGCCCTGATCGTCGACGATGACGATGTAGGGCGTGAAGTTGACCTTCAGTGCCCGGGCGAGCGTGACCGCCTCCTGCGCGTTGGTGTCGGCGGTGAGCTTGGCCTCGTCGACGACGACCTGGCCGTTGGCATCGAACGACGTGTACTTGCTCATGTCGTAGGTGAACAGGTCGATCAGACCGCGGTTGTCCGCGACGACCTTGTCGACCTGGCCCTTGAGGTCGTCGGCCCCAGTGACCGAACCGTTGGTGAAAAGCAGGAGCATCGGCTGACCGGTGTCGAGCGCCTTTTGCACGCCCGCCGGGATGCCCGGGGTCGCGGGGAACGGCTCGAACGTGTCGGTCGGCTGCGCGGAGCGGTCCGCGATGCCGCCGTCGGCCGGCTTGACGGCCACCGGCGCAGGCGCCGGCGCGGGCGCAGGCGTGGTGGCCGTGTCTTCGCCACCGCCACCGCACCCTGCCAATGCCAGGGCGAGTGCTACTACAAAGAGTGCTACGACTAGTCTGCGCATGCTGCTGCCCTTTCGGTGCGACGTATGCGCCCCGCCTTGCTGCGACCCGGCCGGGTGAACCTGCCTCGGCAGGTGGGTGCCCGCACCGCGGGTTCCAGCTTCCCTCCTTTGAGGGATACCTGTCCGCCGCGATAGGTAAGGCTCCCGGTGAAGAAGTGTTGGTTCGACCGTATATGCCGGGTCACGAGCAAGGCGAAGCCTGACCGAAGTGTACCGCTCGGCGGTGGCCGACAACAACCGATATCGTGACGCCGCTCACGCAAACAGGGCACCGACCGTGGTCGGCGCCCTGTCTCTGTGGTCGAATCGCTCGACGGTCCGGCCTTGCGGCCACCTAGTCCGTGCGCAGGTGCACGTCCTTGAGCTGGCGGGGACTCACGACGTCGGGGGCCAGAGTCATCGGGTCGCTTCCCGAGCTGGTCTTGGGGAACGCGATGACCTCGCGGATGGAGTGGGCGCCGGCGAGCAGCATGATGAGCCTGTCGAGTCCGAGCGCGATCCCGCCGTGCGGGGGCGCACCGAACGCCAGGCCGTCGAGCAGGTAGCCGAACTGCGCCTGCGCCTCCTCCTCCGTCAGCCCGAGCAGCTCGAGCACGCGCAGCTGCAGGTCCCGATCGTGGATACGCAGCGTGCCGCCGCCGATCTCGAAGCCGTTCATCACGAGATCGTACGCGTAGCTGAGCACGGCGCCGGGATCGGACTCGAGCAGCTCGACGTGCTCGTCGAACGGACGCGTGAACGGGTGGTGGTTGGCCGTCCAGCGCTGCTCCTCGTCGTCGTATTTGAACATCGGGAAGTCGACGACCCACAGCGTCTCGAAGCCGGTGCGCTCGATGCCCAGCTCGTCCGCGAGCTTGAGGCGCAATGCGCCGAGCACCTCGTTGGCGAGAGCGCGCGCGTCGGCCACCATGCAGACGAGGTCGCCGGGCTGGGCGGCGACGGCGAGCTTGAGCGCGTCCATCTCCGCCTCGGTGAAGAACTTGGCGACCGGGCTCTTGACCTCGCCGTCGCTCGTGAACGCGACCCACGCCAGGCCCTTGGCCCCGTTGTCGATCGCGTACTGATTGAGCGCGTCGATGCGCCCGCGGCTGAAGTCGCCGGCACCCTTGGCGTTGATCGCCTTGATCGCTCCCCCACCCGCGAGCGCGCCCGCGAACACCTTGAACTCGGAGCCGGCGAACACCTCGCTCACGTCGATGAGCTCGAGACCGAAGCGCGTGTCCGGGCGGTCCGAACCGTAGCGCTCCATCGCCTCGGTCCAGGTGATGCGCGGCAGCGGCAGCACGAGGTCGTGGCCGGCCTCGTGCATGACCTCGCGCATGACGTCTTCCATCATCGCGAGCACGTCATCGGACTCGACGAAGCTCATCTCGATGTCGACCTGCGTGAACTCGGGCTGGCGGTCGGCGCGCAGGTCCTCGTCGCGGAAGCAGCGGGCGATCTGGTAGTAGCGCTCGATGCCGCCCACCATCAG
>CAZCRB010000085.1:0-7072 GCA_964500985.1 uncultured Eubacteriales bacterium | reverse complement strand
ACCGTCTTGGCGCCGTGGGTGTGGAAGTGCGCGTGAACCTCGTCGAGCCCGGAGTCGTCGATGCGCACGAGCCTGCCGATCGGTGTGTCGGCGACGCGCCGGACGAAGTCGCGGACCGCCTCGAGGCCTGCGCGCCGCCCCGCCCAGTAGCTGATGTTGCTGCCGACGATCGTCCCCACGAGCGACGCGACGCCGACGAGCCAGATGTTGAGCATCCCGCGCGAAGCGACGACCGCCGCGGCGATGACCACCGTCTCGCCCGGCGTGAACGAGCCGACCACGAAGAGGTTCTCGAACACCGTGAAGCCGAACACGATGAGGTAGCCCCACGCGTCGAGCGCGGCGAGAAACCAGTCGATGATGGCGACACCGGTTTGGGGCACGGCCGACTCTCTACGGGCGGGGGCGCAGGGCGCCGCTGGACTTATGACTCATCGAACCCGAAGTCGACCGGCGGCGCAAGGGTCAGCGCGCTTGACGATACCCGGTCGACACCGGTCAGACGCAGAACCGGGAGGCGCGAGCGCTCGATCCCCCCGCTCGCCTCCAAGAGCACCGGCCGGTCCCGGCGTTCCGCTTCGGCGCGACACGCCTCGACCGCGACCGTGAGCGCCTCGTCATCGAAGTTGTCGAGCAAGACGTAGTCGGCACCGGCGCGAACCGCCTCAAGCGCCTGCTGCAGCGTGTCCGCCTCGATCTCGAGCGCCAGCTCGGGGAACGCGGCGCGGGCGGCCGCAGCGGCGGCGGTGATGCCCTCGGTGCGGACGAGATGGTTGTCCTTGACGAGGACCATGTCGTACAGGCCGGTGCGGTGGTTGCATCCGCCGCCCACGCGTACGGCGTACTTGGACAGCTCACGCAGGCCCGGGACGGTCTTGCGGGTGTCGCACACCTTGAGAGAGGGCCCGGCGAGCTCGACCCAGTGCGCCGTCTCCGTGGCGATGCCGGACAGCACCATGAGGTAGTCGAGCGCCGTGCGCTCTCCGGCCAAGACGGCCGCAGCGAGCCCGTCGACCTCGGCGACCGGCGTACCCGCCGACACCCGCGTGCCCTCCGCCACGAGCGGGAAGAAGTCCACCGGCTCGAACAGCCCGGCTGCGGCACACAGCGTCTCGTAGACCGCAGACGCGACGGGAAGTCCGGCCACCACGCACTCCTGACGCGCCACCACATGCCCGGTGAACTGGGCGTCGAAGCCGACGACCGAGGCGGTGGTGACGTCGCGTTCGAGCAGTCCGGGCTCGCCGGGCAATCCGGAGAGGAGGGCATCGGGCTCGACACCGAGGTCCTCGGCAAGCGCGATGGCGACACTGCGGTCGATGGGCGGAAGCTCGAACACCGGCAGCTCCTTTCAGAGACCGTTTGACGGGCACAGGGGCACGAAACGGGCGGGTTCGCCACAGCGCCACAGCGTGTGACCCCGCCATCGGGCATCGTCACGTTCACCGTGGTCGGCCCGGTAGTGACAGCCACGCGACTCTTCGCGAGCAGTCGCGGCGGCCACGATAAGCTCGGCGACCGTGGCCAGATCGGCCGCGCCGAGATCGGCAGGCGCGAGTGGTCCGGCAAGAGCGCGCGTCGCGTCGGCAGCAGCAGCCGCCGCGATCGCGAGACTCTCGGACGTGCGGCTCATACCGGCGTTGCGCGACATCGCCGCCTGCAGCGCCGGCAGCACCTCGGATGCGCGCGGCGCCGCCTCTGCGGCGAGCAGTCCGGGACCGTCGCCGACGATGCGCGGCCGGGTGCGGGAGGCGACCGGGGCGTCCGCGTCGAGCGCGCGGGCGATGCGCCGCGAGAACACGAGTCCCTCCAGCAGGGAGTTGGAGGCGAGACGGTTTGCGCCGTGCAGGCCGGTCGCGGCGACCTCGCCGGACGCGAAGAGCCCGGGCACCGAGGTGCGCCCGTCCACGTCTACGCGCACGCCGCCGACCAGGTAGTGCGCGGCCGGCGCGACGGGCACGAGGTCCTCGGAGAGGTCGTAGCCGGCCTCGGCACACGCGCTCCAGATCGTGGGGAACCGCGAGCGCAGGTACGAGCCGCCCAGGTGGCGCGCATCGAGCCACACGTTGTCGCGACCGCAACGCGCCATGACCTGCTCGATCTGGCGGCTCACGACGTCGCGCGGGGCCAGCTCGGCGAGCGGGTGAACGCCCACCATGAACCGCTCGCCGTCACAGTCGCGCAGGTACGCGCCCTCGCCGCGCAAGGCCTCGCTGACGAGGAACCGCGGAGCCGAATCGTGATCGAGCGCCGTGGGATGGAACTGCACGAACTCGAGGTCGCTGACGGTGGCGCCCGCTCGCCACGCCGCGGCGACACCGTCGCCGGTGGCCACGAGCGGGTTGGTCGTGATGCGGTAGGCCTGACCCGCGCCCCCGGTCGCGAGCACGACCGCGTCGGCGAAGTGCGTCTCGAGCCGGCCAGTCGCCGTGTCGAGCAGCAGCGCGCCCACGCAGCGCTCGCCGTCCGTGAGCAGGTCGACGAGGAACCGGTGCGCGATCGCCGGGATGCGCCCGCGCGAGAGCACGGTGCGGGTCAGCGCCGCCTGGATCGCCGCGCCCGTCTTGTCGCCCGAGTGCAGCACGCGCGGCAGGGAGTGCCCGCCCTCGCGTGCGAGCGCCACCCCGCCGCCCTCGGCCAGGTCGAAGCGCACGCCGAACCCCTGCAACGACGCGAGGGCCTCGGGCGCCTCCTCGACCACGGCACGCACGACCGCCTCGTCACACAGACCCTGCCCGACCACGAGCGTGTCGGCGACGTGCAGCTCGACCGAGTCGGCCTCGCCGACGGCGCCGGCGATGCCGCCCTGGGCGTACCACGTGTTGGTCTCGGTGAGCTCGCCTTTGGTGACGAGCGTGACCTCCCGGTCGCGCGCGCAGTGCAGCGCGGCGGTCAACCCCGCGATGCCCGAGCCGATGACGAGCACGCCGGTGGTGTGCGTGGGCAGGGCAGCGGTATCGAACCCCACGAGCCAGCGCCGGTCCGGACCGGCCAAGGCAGGGGCGCCGAGGGCCGTCCGTGCGGGTGACGGGGACGAGGGCACCGGCATCAGCCGATCGCGACCATGCGCTCGACCGCGCTGCGGGCGCGATCGGCCACCTCGGCGGGGACCTCGACCTCGCCGGTCATGTCACGCAGGCAGTCACGCACCTTGACGAGGGTAGTCAGCTTCATGTTGGGGCACAGCATGCGGGGCGAGAGCTCGAAGAACCGCTTCGTCGGCGCGGCCTTGGACAGCGCGTGGACGAGCCCCGCCTCGGTCACCACCACGAACTCCTCGGCCGGGTCCTCGGCCGCGTAGGCGAGCATCTGCGACGTCGAGAGGACCGCGTCTCCCATCGCCACCACCTCGGGCCGACACTCCGGATGGACCATGACCCGCGCTCCGGGGTGCGCCGCGCGGGCTTGGGCGACCTGCTCGGTCGTGACCTCATCGTGCGTGGGGCACCAGCCCTCCCACAACAGCACCTCGACGTCGGGCAGCGAGCGGGCCACCCAGCTGCCGAGGTTGCGATCGGGCGCGAACAGGATGCGCTCGGCGCCGAGCGCGCGCACCACGGCAACCGCGTTGGCGCTCGTCACGCAGACGTCGGACTCCGCCTTGACCTCGGCCGACGAGTTCACGTAGGTGACCACCGGCACACCGGGGTGGACGGCTTTCCACGCGCGCAGCCCGGCCCCGGTCACCATGTCGGCCATCGGGCAGCCCGCCTTGGGCTCCGGGAGCAACACGGTCTTGTCCGGCGAGAGGATCTTGGCGGTCTCGGCCATGAAGTGGACGCCGGCGAACACGATCACCGATGCCGGCGTCTGCGAAGCCGTGCGCGAGAGACCCAGCGAGTCACCGGTGAAGTCGGCGACGTCTTGGACCTCGCCGCGCTGGTAGTTGTGCGCCAGGATGACCGCGTCGCGCTGCCGGGCGAGCTCGCGGATCTCGGCGGAGAGCTCGGCGATGGTGGTGGGATCAGGCACGGGACGGTCCCTTTCGCTAGGCGCTAGATAACGGGCGGAACGAGCGAGCAGTTGTCGATGAGCCGGGTCGAACCCACCCGCCCGGCGATCAGAGCGCGCGCCGGGGCCGTCACCCGCTCGAGCGGCTCGAGCGTCAGCGGGTCGACGACGGCCGCGTAGTCGAGCGCGAGGGCGTCTCCGGCCACCGCGTGCGCGGCGTCGCGCATCGAGGCCTCGATGAGGCGCGCGTCGGTCTCTCCCCAGGCGAGCGCCCGCTCGGCCGCTTCGAGCGCGCCGGGGATGCCGAGCGCCGCGGTGCGCTCCTGGGCCGACAGGTAGCGGTTGCGGCTCGACAGCGCGAGGCCGTCGGGCTGGCGGACGATGGGCACGCCGACGATGCCGACGCCGAGGTCGAGGTCCTCGGTCAGCGCCTCCACGATCCTGAGTTGCTGGAAGTCCTTCTCGCCAAAGAACGCGAGGTCGGGACGCACGATGCTCAGGAGCTTGACCACCACGGTGGCCACGCCCGCGAAGTGTCCGGGACGCAGCTCTCCCTCCCACCGCGTCGCGAGCGGTCCGGGATCGACCGTGACCGTCGCACCCGCCGCGTACATCGACTCGGGGCTCGGGGTGAAGACGAGCTCGACGTTCTCGGCCGCCAGCAGCTCGATGTCGGCCTCGACGGTGCGCGGATAGCGCGCGAAGTCCTCGTCCGGACCGAACTGGGTGGGGTTCACGAAGATGGAGACGATCACGACGTCGGTCCGCTGACACGCCGAGCGCACGAGGGCGAGGTGTCCCTCGTGCAACGCGCCCATCGTGGGCACGAAGCCGATCCGCTTGTTCTCGCGGCGTGCCTCGGCGACCGCCGCGCGCAGCTCCGCCTTGCTGCCGACCTGCTCGATCATCGGTCCTCCCCTGCCTCGGACACCGCCACGCCGTGGCCTGAGGCCGCAAAGGCCTCCTCGGCGGCGGCGATCGTGTCGGCGGCGACGTGCGTGGTCTGGGCGTCGCCGGGGAACGTCTTGGCGCGGACCTCGTCGGCGTAGGCGCCGACCGCGGACTCGATGGCGCCCGCAAGGTCGACGTAGCGCTTGGCATGACGAGGAAGGAAGTCGCCGAGCCCGAGGATGTCGTGGAAGACCTGCACCTGACCGTCGCACCCCGCGCCGGCGCCGATGCCGATCGTGGGGATCGCGACGAGCTCGCTGGCGCGCGCGGCGAGCTCGGCCGGGATGCACTCGAGCACCACCGCGAAACAGCCCGCGCGCTCGAGGGCCGCGCAGTCTGCGAGCAGCTGAGCGGCGGCGGGGGCGTCCTTGGCCTGCGTGCGATAGCCGCCGAGGGCGTTGACCGACTGCGGGGTCAGTCCGACGTGGCCCATGACCGGCACGCCCGCCTCGACGAGCGCCTCGACGACGCGCAACGTCCGCGGCCCGGCGCCCTCGACCTTGACCGCTTGCGCTCCGCCCTGCGCGAGCAGCCGGCCCGCGTTGACGAGCGCGTCGCGCACCGAGGGCTGATAGCTCATGAACGGCATGTCGGCCACGACGAGCGCCCGCGAGGTGCCGCGCGAGACCGCGGCGGTGGCGGCCACGACGTGATCGACGGTCACCGGCAAAGTGGACTCGAGGCCGAGGACCGTCATGCCGAGCGAGTCGCCCACGAGGATCGCATCCACGCCGGCCGCGTCGACGAGACGCGCCGCGTGGTAGTCGTAGGCGGTGAGCATCACGATCGGACGCCCCGCCTCTTTGAGTGCGCGAAGACCAGAGACCGTGATGCGTGGGGTGGGGCCCGCAGGGGGCTGAGCGCTCATGGCGTCTCCTTTACGGTTCGCCGTCGCAGCCTGCGGCGCAGGTCCACGCGACGCCTCCGACGAGGGAGGCGAGTATATCATCGCCGGCGCGCACCGGACCCCCCTGAGGCAGCCCGCACGCATCTCGCGGCGGGCTGCCGGGACCGTCCTACTCCAGCGCCTCGTCGCCCAGGTCGTCCGGGAACTGGGGCTCGGCGGCGGCCACCTCGGCCAGAAGCTCACCGGCCTTCTCGGCGTAGTCGGCGGGCACCACGATCTTGAAGGTGATCTGCATGCCAAAGGGGTCCTGGTCCACGCCGGGCTCGTAGGGCTCGAACGCGAACGGTATCCCCTCCTGCTCGAGGACCTCGCGCTTGAACCCGAGCGACGAGTCGAATCCGGCGACCACGTCTTGGGCGAGCTCTGACTCGGCCACGACCACCCAGTCGGTCGCATCGATGGGCATGTTGTGCTCGGCGCCCGCATCCGGAACCGCCCCGAGATCGCGGATGACCGGGCCGACGGTGGCCAGCGACCGCTGTAGCCGCGTGCCGTCCGGCAGGTGCGTGCGCGGGGCGATCTCGAGCAGCGGCGTCACGACGAAGTCGCGCTCGGCGATCCCGGGATGGGGCACGGTCAGCTCGGGGCTGACGATGTCGTCGGTACCGTAGAGCAGCAGATCCAGATCGATGATGCGCGGCCCGTTGTCGTACTCGCGGATGCGGCCCATGTCGGACTCGACGTCTTGCAGGTAGTGCAGCAGCGCGAGCGGCTCGAGCTCCGTCGACACCTCGATCACGGCGTTGAGGAACGCGGGCTGCTCCTCGACGTAGGCGGGCTCGGACTCGTAGGCGTGGCTGACTTCCTCGACGTGGGTCTCGGGGATGTGTGCGACCGCGTCGACCGCGCGCGAGATGTTGCCGAGCCGGTCACCCATGTTGCTGCCGATGCCGATGAATGCGGTCTCCATGGTGGGGCTCCTCGTCAGATGTATGGACGTTCACTTCCAACTATTCCCGTAGCGAGCGCTCGGCGTGCGGCCGAGACGCAAAGCGGCCCCCGCAGTGTCTGCGGGGGCCGCCGATACGCGGTTGGTGCGGTGACGCTACTTGGCGAGGAGCACCATGAGCGGCACGAGGAGCAGCGCCACGATGTTGAAGACCTTGATCATCGAGTTGAGCGCCGGGCCGGCGGTGTCCTTGTACGGATCGCCGACGGTGTCACCGGTGACAGCGGCCTTGTGCGCCTCGCTGCCCTTGACCCAGTTCACGCCGTCCTTGTCGGTGAAGCCGTCCTCGAAGCGCTTCTTGGCGTTGTCCCACG
>CAZCRB010000084.1:0-7370 GCA_964500985.1 uncultured Eubacteriales bacterium | reverse complement strand
TCGAGACCGCACGGTTGTTGCGGCCCACCGCGACGGCCACCTCCTTGGTGCCCGTTTCGAACGGCGCCATCTCGAACACGCCCATCGGCCCGTTCCAGAAGATCGTCTTGGCGCCGGAGATCTCGCCCTTGTACAGCTCGACCGAGGACGGTCCGATGTCCAGGCCCATCATGCCGGCCGGGATCTCCTCACGCCCCACCACGCGGGTGTCGGCGTCCTCGGCGATCTCGGCCGCGATGACGAAGTCGGTGGGCAGCACGAGGTCGCAGCCGCTCTTCGACGCCTTGTCGAGCATCTTCTTCGCGGGCTCGACCCAGTCGGGCTCGACGAGCGAGTTGCCGACCTCGATGCCCTTGGCGACGAGGAAGGTGAACGCCATGCCGCCGCCGATGAGCAGCGTGTCGACGCACTCGATGAGCCGGTCGATGACGCCGAACTTGTCCGAGACCTTGCTGCCGCCGAGGATGGCGACGAACGGGCGGTCCGGGTCGGCGAGCATCGTCGTCAGCGTCTCGACCTCACGCGCGAGCAGCAGCCCGGCGTAGGCCGGCAGGAACTCGGCGACGCCCGCGGTCGACGCGTGCGCGCGGTGTGCGGCGCCGAACGCGTCGTTGACGTAGAGGTCGGCCAGCGCGGCGAGCTGACGCGCGAACTGCGGGTCGTTGGTCTTCTCGCCCGGGTTGAAGCGGACGTTCTCGAGCATGAGGATCTCGCCGTCGATCATGCGGGCGACGGCCTCCTCTGCCTCCGGGCCCACCGTCTCCGGCGAGAACGCCACGTTGCGGCCGATGAGGCGCTGCAGGGCGCGGCGCACCGGCTTGAGGGTGAACTGCGGGTCGGGCTCGCCCTTGGGCCGCCCGAGGTGGCTCACGAGGATCACGCGTGCCCCGTGGTCGATGAGGTAGCGCAGCGTGGGCAGTGCGGCACGGACGCGCGTGTCATCGGTGACGGAACCGTCGGCGAGCGGGACGTTGAAGTCCACGCGCACCAGTACGCGCTTGCCGGCGACATCTGCATCTTTGATCGTCTGCTTCGAGAACATTGTTCCTCCGGTCGGGACCGACGATAAGCGGGGCCCCGCAGGGCCCCGCTCGGTGTACCTGTGGTGTGGGTTACGCGCCCATCATGTGCTTGGCCAGGTCCTTGACCCGGTTGCTGTAGCCCCACTCGTTGTCGTACCAGCTGAGGCACTTCACGAACGTGCCCTCGCCGCCCATGACCATCGTCTGCAGCGAGTCGAACACCGACGACGCCGGGTTGCCGACGACGTCGACCGAGACGATCGGGTCCTCGCAGTACTCGAGGATGCCCTTCATCTCGCCCTCGGCGGCTGCCTTCATCGCGGCGTTGATGGACTCCTTGGTGGCGGGGCGCTCGAGCTCGCAGACGAGGTCGACGACCGAGCCGTCCGGCGTGGGAACGCGGACCGACATGCCGTCGAGCTTGCCCTTCATGTCCGGCAGCACCAGCCCGATGGCCTTGGCGGCGCCGGTCGAGGTCGGGATCATCGACATGGCGGCGGCACGCGCACGGCGCAGGTCCTTGTGCGGCAGGTCGAGGATGTTCTGGTCGTTGGTGTAGCTGTGGATCGTGTTCATGAAGCCCGACTTCAGGCCGAACGTGTCACGCAGCACCTTGGCGAACGGCGCGAGGCAGTTCGTGGTGCACGAGGCGTTGGACACGATGAAGTGCTTCTCGGGGTCGTACTCGGTGTGGTTCACGCCCATGACGATGGTGATGTCCTCGTTGGAGGCGGGAGCCGAGATGATGACGCGCTTGGCGCCGGCGTCGATGTGCGCCTTGGCCTTGGTCGCGTCGGTGAAGAAGCCCGTGGACTCGATGACGAGATCGACACCGAGTTCGCCCCACGGCAGGTTCGCCGGGTCGCGGTCGGCAAGGACCTTGACCGAGCGCTTGAAGCCGAGCAGCTCGCCGATCGCGTTCTTCGAGTGGATGATGATCTCGTCGTCGCCGACCTCGACGTCGTGATCGAACCTACCGTGAACCGAGTCGTACTTGAGCAGGTGCGCAAGCGTCTTGGCATCGGTGAGATCGTTGATCGCGACGACCTCGACAGCCGGATCGTTTTCCATGGCGCGGAATACGAGGCGCCCGATACGACCGAACCCGTTGATCCCGACCTTGATCGCCAAAGTGATCCCTCCTCGGAGTAAGGCGGCCGCGTCCCTGCGACCGCGCGCTACAACGGCGACGCGCGGCTATCCGCGCGCTCGTTCCCTCTCATAGCCGACGTGGTCCTCGTCGCGCAGCTGCGCGGCGAGCTCCTCGATGCGGCGGACCCTATGATACACAGCCGACTTGGACAGCGGCGGCTCGGCGAGCTCGCCGAGCTCGCGCAAGGACACGTCGGGGTTCGCGAGCCGCAACACCGCGAGCTCGTGCAGCGCCGGCGGCAGACTCGCGAGGCCGCGGGTGGCCTCGAGGTGCCGGATCGCCTCTATCTGGCCCATCGCGGCCTCGGTGGTCTTGGCCTGGTTCGCGATCTCCGCGTTGACGAGGCGGTTCACGTCGTTGCGCATCGACTTCACGATCCGCACGTCCTCCGTGCGCAACAGCGCGCGGTGCGCACCGACCAGGGCCAGGAACGTGACGATCGGCTCGGCGCCCTTGAGGTAGACGGCGTAGGTACCGCGCCGCTGGGCGATTCGCGCCTCGATGTCGAAGCGGCTCATCAGCGCGACGAGGTCCTCGGCGAGCTGCTCGTTCTCCGCGGTGAGCTCGAAGTGGAAGTCACCGTGCGGGTCGGCGACGAAGCCTCCCCCGAGAAACGCCCCGCGCAGGTACGCGATCGCGCAACAGTCGCGGCGGACGAGCGCCTTGTCGATGCCGAGCGACAGGCCGCCCTCCCCGAGGATGCCGAGCTCGCCGAGGGCGGGCGGCAGCTTGGGCTGGGTGGGGACGGTGATCAGGTAGTTGTTGGTCTTGTGCAGCACGCTGCGCCGGACCGTGAGCTCGGTCTTGAGCCCGTAGATCGAGTGGAGCAGCTTGATCGCCCGCCGCGCGACCGGCGCGGTCTCGGTCGCGATCTCGAGCCGGTAGCGACCGGGCCCCGAGATGTGCAGGGTGCCCTCGATGCGCACGAGCGCCGCGAGCTCTGCCTTGCTGCAGCAGGCCCGCTTGGGCTCGACTCGACTCAGCTCGTCTTTCACCTCCGCGGTGAACGACACCTACGCCAGCACCTCCTCGAGCGCTGCACACAAGCGCCCGCGATCGTGACGGACCGGGTTGTCGGGATCGGCGAGATCGGCGACCACGACGCGCGGCCCGAGCGCCTCGATGCGCTCGCGGACCCCCTCGCCGGACTCGACCGGCTCGACCCCGCGCTCATCATCGCACACCAGCGCCGGCGAGCACGCGCTCTGATGGACGAGCACCGTGTCGATCGCGCCCGCAAGACCGTGGTCGGCGAGCGCACTGACGTGGTCGGCGGCATCGAGCCCGCCGGTCTCGCCCCGCAGGTTGGCGACGTTGCAGACGTACACGCGGGTGGCCGAGGACGCGCGCAGCGCCTCGGCGACGCCGGCGACGAGGAAGTTCGGGATCAGCGACGTGTAGAGCGAGCCGGGGCCGATGACGATGACGTCGGCGCGACCGATCGCCTCGAGCGCGCGGGGGTTGGCCGGCGGCGCCTCGGGGCGCAGGTAGGTGCGTGCGAGCGGGGCCGGGTTGGCCGCGAGACGCGCCTGGCCGAAGACCTCGGCCCCGGTGCGGTCGATGCCGTGCAGCTCGACGTCGGCCAGCGTGGACGGCAGCACCTCGCCGCGGGCGTGCAGGTAGCGGGCGGCCGTGCGCACCGCCTCGTCGAACGAGCCGGTGATGTCGGCGAGGGCGGCGATGAGCAGGTTGCCGAGCGCGTGCCCGGCCAGCCCCTCGCCCTGCTCGAAGCGGTACTGGAAGACCTCCGCGAGCAGCGAGTCCTCCTCGGCGGCCATGGCCACCAGGCAGTTGCGGATGTCGCCCGGCGGCAGGATCTTGAGCTGGCGCCGCAGGACCCCGGTCGAGCCGCCGTCGTCGGCCATCGTCACGATCGCCGTGGTGGAGAAGCCGAGCTCGAGCAGGCAGCGCAGGACCTGCGGCAGGCCGGTGCCCCCGCCGATGGCGACGGCCGAACGTCCCTGACCGGCCCTCATCGGGCCGCCTTGTCGCGGCCGATGTCGCGGTGAGAGACCGTGACCCGGTAGCCCGCGTCGCGCAGGTGTGCGGCGGTCTGCTCGGCGAGCGCCACCGAGCGGTGCTGGCCTCCCGTGCAGCCGACGGCGATCGAGAGGTGGTGCTTGCCCTCGGCGATGTAGCCGGGCATCACGGTGTCGAGCAGGCCGAACCAGGCGGCGAGGAACTGCTCGGTCTCCGGACGGCCCAAGACGAACTCGCGTACCGGCTCGTCGAGACCGGTCAGCGGGCGCAGGGTCGCGACGTAGTGCGGGTTGGGCAGGAAGCGCACGTCCATGAGCAGGTCGGCGTCGGCCGGAGAGCCGTACTTGAACCCGAACGAGGAGACCGTCACCGACAGCGTGTGCGACAGCGGGCCGGTGAGGAACTCGTCGCGGATGCGGTCCCTGAGCTCGGTGGGCCGCAGCTCCGAAGTGTCGATGACCACGCTCGCGCGCGCCCGGATCGGCTCGAGAGCGGAGCGCTCGGTCGCGATACCGGCGGTGAGCGAGAGCCCCTCCTCGCACAGCGGATGGCGGCGGCGCGTCTCCTTGAAGCGGCGCAGCAGCGTCGAGTCGTCGGCCTCGAGAAAGACCACCTTGTGCTCCACGCCGCGGCCCGCGAGCGCGTCGAGCTCGCCCGCGAGCTGGTCGAAGAGCTCGTGGGCGCGAACGTCACAGACGATGGCGAGGCGGCGCATGCGGCTGCCGGGCAGCTCGGCCAGGTCCACGAGCTGCTGGATGAACGACGGCGGGAGGTTGTCGATCGCGAAGTAGCCGAGGTCCTCGAGCGTGTGGATCGCCTCGGAACGGCCGGCACCGGACATGCCGGTGACCACGACGATCTCGGAGGCGGCGTGCGGCTCGGTGTCGTGGCCCGGCACGGGGCACGCGTCCTGGGTCATGGGTCCTCCTCGGTCGACTGCGGTCTGACCAGTATACCCGCGGTCAGGCACCGACGGACTCAGCGCCAGCCTTCGAAGCTCTCGAGCAAGCGGCGTCGCGCGCTGCTGACCACGAGCTTCTCGCGCTCCCACGTCAGAGCGATCACGAGCAGCGCGATACCGATGAACCCGATGAGGAGCCACCAGAACTGCGCCAGATACGTGAGGGTGCGCCACACCGCCGTGAACGCGAGCAGCGCCACGCCGCCGAAGAAGTAGGCCCGCACGCGCAGCGCGACCCCGAGGCCGATCCCCGCCAGCGCCAGGCCGATCGCCCAGACGCTCTGCGTGAAGGCCGCCTCGGTACCGCCCGAGGTCAGCACGAGGAACGCGGGGACTCCCAAACCGACCAGCGTCGCCGCGATGTCGAGCGCCACGGGGTAGGAGCGCTGCGGCTCGCGCGACGCGAACAGGTAGCCCATCGCCGAGAGGTAGACCGCCACCGGCGTGGTGTAGAACTCGGTGGTCGTCGCGCCGGCCGCATGAAGCAGCGACAACAGCGCCAGCACGATGAACGCGAAGCCGGCGTAGAGCCCCGGCTCGACGTGCCAGCGCACGCCCTCGGCGACCAGGATCGCCCCGAGCGCCAGCGGCAGCAGGCTGAACCACGCACCCGGTTCGCCGAGCGCGGTGCCCCACTCGACGACACAGACACCGAGCAGGCCCACGAGCGCGGCGACCGACAGCGCGGCGCCCGCGTGCGCGTGACGCCCGCCCGGTCCGAACGCGGGTGCGAACGCCACGGCGGCGAACAGCAGCCCGGCGATAGCCAGGACACCGAAGCGCGCCGCGTCGGGCAGCGCGGCCTCGGTCAGCACAAACCACAGTGCCGCGTAGAGGGCGAGGCCGCTCGCGACATCGAGCCACTCCTCACGCGCGGCGTACGCGGCCAAGAACCATGCGACCGCGGCAAGGCACAGCGCGCCCGCAAGCCAGTACGGCTCCGGGACCGCCAGCGCCGCGACCGGCACCGAGGACACCGCGGCCGCAAGCGCGGTCGTCATGCCGCCCACCGGCCGCACGCGTCGCTGCAGCGCACCGACCGCTGCGGCGACGACGGCCGCTCCGGTACCCGCCAGCGCCGCGACCTCCACCCGGCCGCCGAACGCGGTCGCACCGGCGATGGTCGCGGCCGCCACCGCGAACAGCGGCCACAGGCCGGCAGACGCGGGTTCATCGGAAGCGAGGGTGTCGCCGGCGAAGAACACCGCCGCGCCGACGACGATCAGCACGCACTCCCAGGTGTCGATCCTGAACGCGGCGCCGAGCTGCACGCCGAGACCGGCGAACGTCACCAACACGACCAGCGCGCGTGCCAACCACGCCGGCGCGCGCCGGTCGGTCTTCAAGGCGCGCGAGACGGGCTGCGAGAGCCCCAGCCAGACCGACGCGAGCAAGACGAGGGAAAGCGTGTAGAAGACCGCGGGACGATCGGGCGCAAGCCACCCCATCGCCGCCGCGGCCGCGTAGAACGACCAGGCCTCGGCGACGCACAACGTCGCGGCGAGCGGCCAGGCAACGACGACGACGGCCCACGCCAGCAGGACCGCGCCCGCCAGCGCGGCGTGCGTCGCGGTGCCCGTGGCGGCCACGAGCGCCGGTCCCCCGCTCGCCGTCGGCGTCACGAGAGTCACCGCGCCGAGCAGCACGAGCGACCCGATACGCGCGACCAGTGCGGTGGACGCGAGCCCGGCCCACCGCGAACCGGGGGCGTCGGCCCGCAGCGCCACGCGAGCGGCCAGCGCCCACAGCGCGGCAAGCGCCGCCAGCGCTGCGAGAAGGCCGCTCGCGTCGTTGCTCGACGGCCCGACGACCGCCGCGACCTGGAACACGAGCGCGACCTCGGCGAGCAGGTCGGCGATGGCGAAGGAGGTGCCGTAGCGGCTGAGCGCGAGCCACGAGTACGCCAGTGAGGCCAGCGCGAACGCCGCGACCGAGACCCAGCTGCCGGCAAACCCCCCGGCGACCCACGCCACCGCCAAGAAGGGTGCCTGCGCCGCGGCGGCCATCCAGTCCCGTCCCGGCGTGTAGATACGCTGACGCAAGAGCACCACGGCGGCGGCTGCCGACACGACGCCGGCGGCGAACACCTCCGTGAAGCCGGCCGTGCCGACGGCCGCCAGATCGACGGCGATACCCACGAGACACCCGATGGCGACAGCCGGAGCACCCCACTCGAGCACCGACGCGAGCGACCCGACGGTCTCGTCATCGCGACCGCGCTCGGCGGCCAGCTGCCAGACCAGCGCGACGAGCG
>CAZCRB010000083.1:0-7386 GCA_964500985.1 uncultured Eubacteriales bacterium | reverse complement strand
GCATGCCACAGCAACTGATCCTGCCGACCACGCTCATGTCCCTCGCCTTCGTGTTCTACACGACCGGCGTGTGGGGCGAGCGCGCGTCGCGCAACCTGCTTCGCTGGCATGTGGTCGCGTTCTGGCTCGGGCTGGCGTGCGACACCGCCGGCACCGAGCTCATGCGGCAGCTCAGGGTCGCGGGCGAGGACCCCGGAATCATCCACTCCATCACGGGTCTCTCGGCGTTCCTGCTCATGGCGGTGCACGCCGTCTGGGCGACCTGGGTCCTCACGCGCGGCAGTGACGAGGCGCGCCGCGGCTTCCACCGCTACTCGGTGGTCGTGTGGGCGGTGTGGCTCGTGCCCTACCTGGGCGGCATGGTGGCAGGCATGCTGCGCGGAACCGCGGGCTAGGCGGCCTTCGCCACCGGCTCATCGCCCGCACCCACGCCCGCAACGCGCGGGGTGGGCGGCTTGGTCGCGAACGTCAGCCCGGCGGCCACGATGCACAGGGCGGCCGCAGTCGCGTACGCGAACCCGTAGCTGCCGGTGGAGTCGACGATCGTGCCCGCCGTCATCGAGCCAAACACGCCACCCACGCCCCACGCCGTGAAGACGAGGCCGTAGTTGACGCCAAGGTTCTTGGTCCCAAAGAAGCCGGCCGTGGTCGACGGGAACAGCGACAGGTTGGCGCCGTAGCAGAAGCCCACGAGCGCGGCGACCGGCAGCATGATCGCCGGCGTCGAGGAGATCGCGAGCGCACCCATGAGCGCGGCCTGCGCGACAAAGACGAGGAGCATCGTGCGTACGCCACCGATGCGGTCGGCGAGCATGCCGGCGACCACGCGACCCCCGGCGTTGCCGATGGCGAGCACGGCGACGAGCACAAAGCCGATCTCGATGCCGGTGAGCTGCATCGCGGCGATCTTGGCCATGTGGCCGATGATCATCAGGCCGGCGAACGCCGAGCACACGTACATCAGCCACAGGAGCGCGAACTGCTTGGTGCGCACCATCTCGCGCCAGTCGTAGTCGTTGTTGGGTGCGTCAGCAGCGGCCGTCGCTGCGGCCGCGCCGGCAGCGCGGGCGGGCAGGTAGTCCTTGGGCGGGTTGACCAGCAGCTGCGCGAGCAGCACGGTCGCCACGACGAACACGATGCCCAGCACGCGAAACGCGCCCGAGACGCCCTGGGTGGAGAGCAGCCACGAGGTGAGCGGCGCGATGTAGACGCTGGCCAGGCCGAAACCGGCCACGACGATACCGGTGATCAGGCCCTTCTTGCTCGGCGGGAACCACTTGACCGCCGCCGGCGTCGCCGCCGCGTAGCCAAAGCCGATACCAACGCCGGTCAGCACGCCAAAGCCGAGGATGATCGGCAGGGTGTTCTCGGGAGTGGCGAGGCTGGCCACGATAAGGCCGATGCCGCACAGCGCACCGCCCACGCTCGCCACGATGCGCGGCCCAAAGCGGTCCTGCAGCCGGCCGGCGAACACCATCGTGAGCGCGAACACGCCGACGCCGATGGCGTACGGGACGCTCGCCTGTCCGGCCGACCATGCCCAGCCGCCCTCGGCGACTGGCTTGGTCAGCGTCTTGGCGATGACGCTCCACGAGTACAGAACACCCAATGCGAGGTTGATCCCCAGGCCGGCGGCCGTGACGATCCAACCACGCGCAGCAGCAGTACGCGCCATGATGGCACCTCCGTTGTTCGCAAACCCACCCGTTGCGCACGGAGACCCCCGACCCCTCGAGGGCACCACCGCACGTTGTGAGAACTATTGCGGAGCGCGGCGCGGCAGGCATCAGATGTGCCGCCGACGGCGCGCCATCGTCGGCATGCGGTAGGGCGGCGGCGGTGAGCGGCGACAGGGACGGGCGCTGAGGCGTATGCTCGGCGGCATGAAGAATCGTCGCATCCTCATCATCTTCGCCGTGGTGCTCGTCGACATGCTGTCGTTCAGCATCGTCTTGCCGCTGCTGCCCTATCTCGCCACGCGCTTCAACGCGACGGAGCTGCAGATCGGGCTGCTCACGGCGATGTACCCGCTCGCGCAGCTGTTCGCCGCCCCGGTGCTGGGCCGGCTGTCCGACCGCTTTGGCCGCAAGCCGATCCTGCTGCTGAGCATCGCGGGCACCGTGCTCGGGTTCGTCGTGCTCGCGACGGCGGGTTCGCTGTGGGTCCTGTTCCTGAGCCGCCTGCTCGACGGGGCGACCGGTGGCAACATCAGCGTGGCGCAGGCCTACATCGCGGACGTGACCGACAAGGAGAACCGCGGCAAGGCGCTGGGGCTGATCGGCGCGGCGTTCGGGCTCGGCTTCATCATCGGCCCGGTGACCGGTGGCCTGCTCTCCGAGGTCAGCTACGCCCTGCCGGCCTTTGTGGGCGCCGCGCTCGCCACCGCCAACCTGGTGCTCGTGGCGACGATGCTGCCGGAGTCTCTCAGCGCAGAGGACAAGGCGCGGCTCGCCGCGCGTCCCCGCCGCGGGTTCGAGCTGTCCGCGATCCGCGAGGCCATGTCGCATCCGCGGGTAGGCCCGCTGCTGTCGATCCGCGTGCTGATCGGGCTCTCGTACGGCATCTTCGAGAGCGGGTTCGCGCTGTGGGCGCTGGCGGCGCTCGGCCTGACCGCCCGTCAGAACGGGACGGTGCTCGGCTACGTGGGCGTGCTCTCCGTGCTCGTGCAGGCCTTCCTCATCGGATGGCTGACCAAGCGCTGGAGCGACGACTGGCTCGCGGTCGGGTCGCTCACGCTGGCTGCGGTCGCGCTGACCATCTGGGGCTTTGTGACCAACCTGCCCATGCTCATCGTGGTCATGCCGCTGCTCTCGGTGGGCCTGGCGGTCAGCAACACCATCACCACGAGCGCGCTGACCAAGGCCGTCGAGCACGACGAGGTCGGCGGCATCCTCGGCGTCACCACGTCGATCCAGAGTGCGACGCGCATCCCCGCGCCCGTGTTGGCCGGCGCGCTGCTGCAGTACAGCGGCCACTGGACGCCGGGCGTGCTCGCCGGCATCGTCACCGCAGGCGCGGCGCTGCTCGCCTACACCAAGCTGTGTGTCCGGCCCGGCTCGCGCGCCTGCACAGAAGACGAGAGCGTCTTGCGCGAGGGCGCTTCCTGAGACTCCACCGGTCGGGTGATTCGGTCGGGTGACGCAAAAGGGCGCCGACCGGAAGGCCGACGCCCTGTGTGGGTCGAGCCTGCGCGCGCTAGTAGTGGGCGCTCTGCTTGATGTCGGCCGCCTCGATGCGTCCCGCGTACGTCTTGTAGATCAGCGCGAAGTAGAACAGCACGAGCGGCACGCCGATGGCCGCGATGATGAGCATCACCGTGAGCGTGAGCTGCGAGCCCTGCGAGTTCGCGATCGTCAGCGCACGGTCGGGCGCATCGGTGGCCGCACCCGCGATCCAGCCGGTCTCCTGCACCGCCGGCACGAGCGCCGGGAAGATCGAGACCGCCCAGATACCCACCCAGGTCAGCGCCGCCAGCGACGAGGCGTAGAACGCCTGGAGATCGGTGCCGCGCGCCGCCGCGACCCACGCCCACACGAGCGAGGCGATCGCGAGCACGATGAACCCCCAGCCGAGCGGCGCGGCCACCGTCGCGTTGAACGCGCGGGGCACGAGCAGCGCGGTGGCGGCGGTCATCACCGCGAGCATGACCGCGGTTGCGATGAGCGAGCCCTTGCGCACCTTCTTGGAGCGCTCGAGCAGCGGGCCGGTCGTCTTGACGCTCAGCCAGGACGAACCCTGGAGCAGGAACCAGCAGACGGCGAAGACGCCCATGAGCACCGAGTACGGGTTGAGCAGCGTGAAGAAGTTGCCGGCGAACTCGCCCGAGGTGTCGATGGGGATGCCGCGCACGATGTTGCCGGTGGCCACACCAAAGAGCAGCGAGGCCACGGCGCTGCCGCCAAAGAACGACGCGTCCCACAGCTTGAGCCACTGCGGGTCCACGCTGCGGAACTCAAGGGACGCGGCGCGGAAGATCAGCGCGAAGAGCAGCAACATCATCGCGAGGTAGAACCCCGAGAACACCGTCGCGTACACAGGCGCGAACGCCGCGAACATCGCGCCGCCAGCCGTCAGCAGCCACACCTCGTTGCCGTCCCACACCGGGCCGACGGCGAGTCGCATGGTCGCCTTGTCCTCCTCGGACTTGCCGAGGAACGGGTAGAGCATCCCAACGCCCAGATCGAAGCCGTCGAAGATGGCGTAGCCGACGATCAGCACGCCGATGAGCACGAACCAGATCTCACCGAGTCCCACGGCGCTCACCTCCCGGCCTTCTCGTCAGCGGCATACGCGGTCGCGGCCGCGGCAGGCGCACCCGTTGGAGCGGCGACCGGCTCGCGAACGCCCGCTCCGGCGCCGGGCTCCTCGGGCCCCTTCTTGATCATCTTGAAGACGACCCGGGCCCATGCGGCGTAGATCAGCGTGTAGAGCACGATGAAGATGAGCAGTGTGGTGGCCACCTGGCCCGCCGGCACGACCTGCGAGATGGCGTCGACGGTGCGCAGCTCCTGCCAGACGATCCAGGGCTGGCGCCCGACCTCGGCGGTCGCCCACCCGAACTGGATCGACAGCATCGGCAGCAGAGGCGACCAGATCAGCGCGGTGAGCAGCCACTTCTTGCTCTCGAGGGTGCCCTTGCGGTTGAACCACCACGCGAAGAACGCGAGCAGCAGCATCGCGCCCCACAGCAGGATCATCAGGTGGTAGGTCTGGTACGTGAACTGGATCGGCGGCAGATCGGTCGCCGCGAAGTCCTTGAGCCCCGGGTACTCGGTGGTGAAGCTCCAATCGGCCAGGAAGCTCACCATGCCGGGGATCTCGATGGAGTAGGTCTTCTGGTTGGCCGTGTCGACCCACCCCACGATGCCGAGCGGGATCGGCCCGGTCTCCCAGTGGCCCTCCATCGCGGCGATCTTGGTCGGCTGCGTGTCGACCACCGTCACCGCCTGCCAGTGACCGGCCGGCAGCATGAGCACCGAGAAGATCAGCGCGATGAGCAGGCCCGTGGCCATCGACTTACGCGCGAACGAGGTGTGCGTCCCGCGCCGCAGGTAGTAGGCGGCGACCGCGGCGGCCATGAAGCCACCGGTGATGAGGATCGCGTCGATGGTGTGGGCGTAGCGCGGCAGCGTCGACGGGTTGAGCGCCGCGGCGAAGAAGTCCGTCAGCTGCGCCTTGGACCCGTTGGCCCCCTGCACGATCTTGTAGCCCGCAGGGGTCTGCATCCACGAGTTGGCGATGATGATCCACAACGCCGAGAGAAGCGATCCGCACCAGACCAGCCACGTCGACACGTAGAAGAACCGCTTGGACACGCGCTTGCGTCCAAAGAGCAGAACCGCCAAGAACGTCGACTCGAGGAAGAAGGAGAACAAGGCCTCGGCCGCCAGCGGCGCGCCAAAGATGTCTCCCACGAACCTCGAGTACGTCGCCCAGTTGGTGCCAAAGGCGAACTCCATCGCGATCCCGGTCGCGACCCCCACCGCGAACGTCGCGGTGAAGATCTTGATCCAGAAGTCTGACGCCATCCGGTCCTCTTCGAGCCCGCTCTTGTAGTGACGGCGTTCGGCGAGGACCAGGATCATGCCGATGCCGATCGAGAGCGGCACGAAGAGGAAGTGGTAGATGATCGTCACGGCGAACTGGATGCGTGACAGATCCACTACGTCCATCAATCCACCCCACTTCTCCTCGTTTGCGGCGACCGCCGCCACTGACTTGCTACCCAACCGCGTAGGCAACGTTGCGTCCGTGTACGCCGCGCGGCGTACACGGACGCACCACCAGGCGCATGCGCTGCGGGGCATGGCGCGCTACCATCGACCCATGGACCCGGAAGCCCTCACACCCACCCGGCACAACCGCAGCGCGTACTTCGTGATGCCGGTGGCGTTGCTCGTGCTCGCGTGGGCCCTCGTCTGGGCGTGGCCGCAGATCGCGCGCACCGGACAGGGCCCGTTGACGCCGGACCTGAACGTCAGAGGCACCGACACCGCTTCGCTGACGACCTACGCGCTGCTCGCGCTCGTGTTTCTGCCCCTCACGGCCGGAAGGAAGTACCCCCTCACGGTGCTGGGCATCACCACGCTCGCGTCCGCCGCGTACCTGATGGTCCCCGGCAACCCTCCGGCCCCGACCGTGCTGGCCCCGCTCATCGCGCTCTTCCTGGTCGGCAGCACCCACGACCGTCGCACCGTGTGGACCGCGTTCGCGGCCGCGACCGGCGTCACCCTGCTCGCCACGATCCACCCCTTCACGGGCACCACCTGGATCGGTGACGCCATCGCGACGACGGCTCTGTTTGGCGTCGCGGCCTCGGCCGGCGATGCGACGCGCAACCGGCGCGCCTACATCCTCGCCGTGGAGCAACGTGCCGCCGACGCCGAGCGCACCCGCGAGGAGGAAGCGCAGCGGCGCGTGGAGGAGGAGCGTCTGCGTATCGCCCGCGAGCTCCACGACGTCACCGCGCACTCCCTGTCGATCATCGCCCTGCAGGCAGGCGCCGCCGAGAAGGCCGTGACGCGCGACCCGCAGGCCGCGATCCGCGCGCTGCGGACCATCCGCACCACAAGCAAGGAGTCGCTCGACGAGTTGCGCGCCATGCTGGGGGTGCTGCGCAGCGCTGACGAGGACGCCCCGCTCTCGCCGGCAGGGCGGCTCGAGCGCCTGCCCGAGCTGGTACGGACCGTCGAAGACGCCGGGATACACATGACCCTGGATGTCTCGGGCGACATCAGCGACATCCCCGCCTACGCCGACGTCTCGGCCTTCCGTATCGTGCAGGAGGCGATCACCAACGTGGTTCGCCACGCGCAGGCCCAGTCGGTCAACGTGGTGCTGCGCGATGAGGACGACGCCTTGTTCATCGAGGTCACCGACGACGGTCGCGGCGTCGAGCAAGGCAGCGCCGAGGGCCACGGGCTTGCCGGCATGCGCGAGCGCGCGACCGCGCTCGGCGGCACCTTCGAGGCGGGGCCTGCTGCCGGCGGCGGCTTCCGGGTGCGCGCCCGACTCCCCCTCGTGAAAGGGACGCAGCGACGTGAACGCTGAGCCGACCACCCCCATCCGCCTGCTCATCGCAGACGACCAGGCGCTCGTGCGAAGCGGCCTGCGCATGCTCGTGGACTCGGCGGCCGACATGGCCATCGTGGGCGAGGCGGGAACCGGCACGGCGGCCGTGGAGCTTGCGCGGGAACTCAAGCCCGACGTCGTGCTCATGGACATCCGGATGCCGGAGATGGACGGCGTCGAGGCGACGCGGATCATCGGCGCGCAGCCCGACACGCAGGACGTGCGCGTGCTCGTGCTCACGACCTTCGACCTGGACGAGTACGTGTTCAACGCGCTGCGCGCCGGGGCGAGCGGCTTCATCCTCAAAGACACCGA
>CAZCRB010000082.1:0-7401 GCA_964500985.1 uncultured Eubacteriales bacterium | reverse complement strand
GCGTCGATCCCCAGTCGTGCACCGCGGATGCGATCCCCATGGCCGACGTGCGCGCCGGCGACCTGTACGTGGTCGGCCACGCCGGCATCCGGGTCCACCCCCAGGAGCGCCCCCGCACCAGCCAGCAGTTCGAGTTCATGGCAAGCGCCGTCTCGTCCGAGAAGCCCAAGGCCCAGGTGGTTGCCGAAGTCTCGCGCATGCTCCGCGACACCAAGGCCGCCGGCAAAGAGACGATCGCGGTGGTCGGGCCCGCCGTCGTGCACACCGGCGCCGCACCGCACCTCGCTCGCCTCGTCGAGCTCGGCTACGTCAGCGTGCTCTTCGGCGGCAACGCCGTCGCCGTCCACGACATCGAATCGGCGATGTTCGGCACGTCGCTGGGGGTCTCGCTCTCGGAAGGCACGCCGGCGCACGGCGGCCACCAGCACCACCTGCGCGCGATCAACGCGGTGCGCGGACACGGCTCGATCGCCGCTGCGGTCGAAGCGGGCGACATCACGAGCGGGCTCATGTACACGCTCGTGAAGACCGGGACCCCGTTCGTGCTCGCCGGCTCGATCCGCGACGACGGACCGCTGCCCGACGTCATCACCGACGTGATGGTTGCGCAGGCCGAGATGCGCGCGTACGCCCAGAACGCCGGGGCCTGCCTGATGCTCTCGACGATGCTGCACTCGATCGCGACGGGCAACATGCTGCCGGCCGCCGTGACCACGGTGTGCGTCGACATCAACCCGGCCGTCGTGACCAAGCTCGCGGACCGCGGCTCGTGGCAGACCATCGGTGTCGTCACCGACGTCGGACTGTTCTTGGAGCAGCTCGCCAACGAGCTCGAGGCATAAGGCACGCGCCTTGCACTTCTCGGGCACAGACATCCCGAGGAGGCTGACCATGCTCGGATTCAACAAGTCCCCCGATACGGCACCGGCCACGCGCTCTGTGCCGCCCATCGACCTGCAGGTCCCCGACGGACTGCGGACCGCGACGTTCGGCGTCGGTTGATTCTGGACACCCGATGCCCGGTTCGGGCTCGTTGACGGTGTCTGGCGCACGCGGGTGGGCTACGCGGGCGGCGAGAAGGCCAACCCCACCTACCGCTCGCTGGGCGACCAGACCGAGTGCTTCCAGGTCGACTTCGACCCGACGGTGATCTCCTACGAGGAGCTCCTGTCGCTGGTCTGGCAGTCGCACGATCCCACGCGACCCGCCTACAAGGTGCAGTACGCGTCGCTGGTGCTGACCCACGATGACGAGCAGCTCGCCGCGGCGCGTTCGAGTGCCGAGCGCATCGCCGCCGCGTTGGGCCGCCCACTGACAACGCGTATCGAGCCGCTCAAGCGCTTCTGGAACGCAGAGGACTACCACCAGAAGTACTACCTGCGGCAGGATCGGAACGCGATGAAGATCTTCATCGATGCCGGCTACGACGACACGGCTCTCATGAACAGCACGTACGCCGCGAGAGTGAATGGTGCGCTCGCCACCGGTCAGGCGTGTCCGGTCATCGGCTAGGTACGGTCCACTGGTCTACCTAGAGGCTGATCGGCATCGAATCGGTGTAATGCGACATCGTGTCCGGTCCGATACTATTCAGTGGTGCTCGTCTCATGCCGTTGGCGCGGCGAGCAGCGCAGGTGGCTGACTCCGCGTGCACAGCGGAATCTGTTCGCTTCTTGTCCTGGGGGTAGTCGGCACGAGCTGCCGCATTCATGAACGCGCCGGTCAGTGACCTGCGCGTCGACTGACTGATCACGTTTTGGGGGACCTGGTGGGAGATCTCCAAGGCGCGCAGCGCTTTGCGCTGACCACGCCACAGCAGAACATTCTCGATTTGCAGACATTCTTCACGGGTACGGGCATCGCCAACATCAATGGTCTGGCGTATATGACCTGCGAGCTTGACGAGCAGTTGCTCGCGTCTGTGGTCCAGGATCTCATCAGGAATCACACGGCGTTTCAGATTCGTCTGACAGTCACTGACGGGAGCGTCCGCCAGTACTTCGTCGCAGACGAAGTACTGGCTCTTCAGACCCTCGACGTTCGATTCATGAGCGAGGCCGAGGCGCAGCGAATCCTCGATGAGCACGCGTCTTCCGAGATGCCGTTGCTCGATGCGCCCCTGATCGACGTCCGTGTCATCAAACGTCAGGTGGATTGGGGGATCTTCCTCAAGCTGTCGCATGTGATCGCAGACGCGTGGTCCCTGTCGATGTGCATCGAACAGATCGTGGGGGCGTACCTCACACGGCTTGACGGCGAGTGCGCCCCGCAGCGTACGAGCGACTACGCACAGTACATCGAGGCCGAAGCGGAGTACCTGCGCTCCGATCGTTGTGACCGCGACCGGATGTTCTTCGACGAGATGTTCGAGAAGGCCCCTCGGTCGATCACGTTCCGGGACGCTCGGCACCGCATGTCTGTGGCGGCCGCTCGCCACACGTTCGAGATCGATGCGGCGAGAAGCTCGCTGATCGACGACTACTGCGCGGCGAAGGGGGTCTCGCCGGCGATCGTGTTCGAGGGCGCACTGTTTCTCTACCTCTCCCGGTACTTCGATTCGCGCGACGTCGTCATCGGGACGCCCGTCCTCAACCGCACGGGCGCCCAGAAGAGCGTCATGGGCATGTTCATCAGCACCGTTCCGCTACGGGTATGCGTCGACGAGGACATGTCGGCTTCTGAGCTGTTTGCTGCGCTCGGGAGCCTTCACCTGAAGACGTTCCGGCATCAGCGGTATCCCTACGGGCGGCTGCTCGAGGCCGTACGAGCCCGGCATGGCACGACCGACCGCCTCTATGACGTCACCTTCTCGTACCAGAACACGCGCGCCGATCTCACGGACAGGCGCGCCTCGGTCGAATGGCGCTTCAACGGCTACTCCGAGACGAGTCTGACCGTGCACGTGACCGACACGCTCGGCACGGGCCGGTACTCGCTTCACTTGGACTACCTGACCGACATCTTCTCCGAGGCGGAGATCGACCTGATGCGTCGGCGTCTGCTAGCTATCGTCGACAGCGTCATCGCCGATGACTCAGTGCGCCTCGCCGACGTCCGCATGATGGACGAGGACGAGTACCTGCTGGTGACGGAGACTTTCAACGACACGAAGGTCGGGTACGACGAGTCACTCACCATGGTCGACTTGTTCGACAGGGCGGTCGAGCAGTGGCCGGACAGGGCGGCTCTCATCTTCGAGCGCGTTGAGTGGACGTATCGCCAACTCGCATCCGAGGTCGACGCGCTCGCCACGGAGCTTGTCGGGGCGGGAATGGGGCGTGGTGATGTCGTCGGCGTCCTGACCAAGCGGAGCGACCTGACGATCGTCGCGATGCTTGCGATCGCCAAGGCCGGCGCAGCACACCTGTCGCTTGACGTCTCTCATCCGGTCGACAGGATCGAGCACGTCTTGTGCGAATCCGGCGCTCGGCTCGTCGTCGAGTACGCCAGTCCGCACGCAATCCGATCTTGTCCGACCATGGACTTGATGCGTATCGATCTCGACCGGCCGGCCGACGGTCGGAGCATGCCAGCCGTCGAGCCGAGCGATACGTACTGCGTGCTGCAGACGTCCGGCTCGACCGGGATGCCCAAGTGCATCGCGCTCACCCACAGGAATCTGGTCAACTTCTGCCTGACGAACACGCACCTGCTCGGTGACGCAAAGGTCGCGTTGTCCACGACGGCGCAGACTTTCGACGTATTCAGGCTCGACACGATCTTCCCGTTGGTGAACGGCAAGACGCTGGTGCTGGCTTCGCAAGAAGAGTTGAACCATGACGCGGCACTGGCTGAGCTCATCAAAAGCCAGCGGAGTTGCATGCTGGTGTTCTCCGTCCCGACCAGGGCAAGGCACTGGCTTCAGTCGTCGGAGATGCGCGAGGCACTCTCGTCACTCGATGGCCTCATGCTGGGCGGGGAGCAGTTCCCCGCAGAGTTGTACCGTCGGCTCCGGGCGGCGTGCCCGTCCACACGCATTTACAACGGCTACGGCCCCGCCGAGGCGACCCTGCTTGCGTCGGCCAAGCTACTGACAGACGACCGGGTCACATGTGGGCAGCCGCTTCCCAACTACCGGATCCATGTGCTGCGCGACCGCACAGCCGTGGTCCCCATCGGCTTCACCGGAGAGGTCTGCATCTCCGGTGATGGTGTGGCGGCGGGCTACCGTGGATCGCAGGTCGGTAGCGATGCGTTCCGAGCCGAGCCGTTCCCGATGTACTGCACGGGCGATCTCGGCCGCTGGACGCTCGACGGCGAGCTCGAGGTCTTCGGCAGGATCGACAACCAGGTCAAGTACCGCGGCGTGCGCATCGAACTCGAGGGCATAGACGGTGCCGCCTGCGAGGTCGAGGGAGTGACCGAGGCCGCCGCCGCCATCGTGACCGATGCCGCGGGCAACCAGAGGCTGACGCTGTACTTCGAGAGCGACGCGCCGGTGCCGGTCGAGCGCTTTCGGACGGGTCTGTCGCGTGTCTTTCCGAGTCACATGCTGCCGACGCGCTTCGTGCGCGTGGAGTCGTTACCGCTGAACTCAAGCGGGAAGATCGACCGCGCGCGCCTTCACGAGGCACCGGGCGTCGAGGTCGATGAAGCCGGCTCGGGACAGTTTGTCGCGTTCGAGGGGCCCGTCGAGCACGAGGTCGCCTCCGTGTGGCGCGAGCTTCTCGAGACCGATGGGTTCGGAGCCGAGGACAGCTTCTTCGACGCCGGCGGCGACTCGTTGATGGCGATGCGCTTGCTCGATCAGCTCGATGGACGATTTGGCATCAAGCTCACGGTGCGGGAGATCTTCGAGGGGCCGACGGTTAGAGAGATCGCCCGACTCGTAGCCGGTCACAAGCCGCGCCGAGACGTCTCTGCCGAACTCGTGCTCGGGGATATCGCGGTTCATCCACGGCGGACCGAGGCCGAGGGGGTGCTCGTTACCGGCGCAACCGGGTTCCTGGGCAGCCACGTCGTCGACGAGCTCGTTCGCGATGGATCGCGCACGGTTCACGTCATCGTGCGAGACGCTGACTTGCTTGAGCGGGTGTTCGACTACTACTTCGACTATTCGCCCGAGCGGTTCGCCGAGCGACTCGTCGTTCACCACGGGGACCTGACATTGCCGCGCTTTGGGCTCTCATCGGGAGCGCTCGAGCTTCTCAGCGGGGATGTCGGCTCCATCATCCACTGTGCAGCGAACGTCCGTCACTACGGGCGCCTCCAGGACTCCAAGCCAATCAATGTCGATGCCACGGTGGCGCTGCTGCGCTTCGCCGCAGAGAACGGCATGGCGTTCAACCACGTCTCCACGATCAGCGTGTCCGGTTTTGGCATGGTGTCGCAGACCCGTCGCGGAGTGGTGTTCGACGAGACATGCCTGGATGTCGGCCAGCGTCACTGGCAGAACGTCTACGCCCATACGAAGTTCCTCGCCGAACAAGCGGTTCAGGCCTACGCGGACGCCGGACTCCAGACCAGGGTCCTGCGAATGGGCAACATCGGGCCGCGGGCCAGCGACGGCCGGTTCCAGATGAACAGCCAGGAGAACGGGTTCGCATCGCGAAAGCAGGCCATCACCCGTCTCGGGGCGATCGAGCGCAACCTGGCCGAGGTCCCGGTGGAGGTCAGTCCGGTCGACGTGTGTGCTCGCGCGGTAGTGGCGCTTTCGCTGGCCGGCCGACCCGGCCGGTATCACGTCTACCACCCCGCGCTCAAGCCGGTGATCCAGATGCTCCGGGATGAAGGAGTCGAGCCACGGGTCGTGGAGGCCGACGAGTTCATGCGGCTGCTGGAGGAGCGCGCGCACGACGACGACGTACGACGACTGCACATGTTCCTGCGCGATATCACGGAGCTTGGCGTCACCGACATCCAGGACTACGGACGTGGCGGCAACCTCATCGTCAACGAGCACACGACCGAGGCCTTGCGTGAATTGGGCGTGTGCTGGCCGTGAGTCGCACAGTGCGCAATCGACCGTACCTGCAGTACTCCGCCCCCGACTGGAACGACCTTTGTGAACTGCTCGACTACCTGCCCGGTGCTTACGGACAGCGCGTCGCGTTCGCCTATCGGCGGGGCCGCGACGAGGTGGTCGAGGTCACGCACGCGGGTTTTCACGAGGATGTCCGTGCTCTTGGTGAGGGGTTGCGACGGCGATGCGCCGGGGGAGAGCGCATCGCGCTAGTAGGACCCAACTCATATGAGTGGGTCGTTGCGTATCTGGCAATCGTGACCACGGGAAATGTGGTGGTCCCGCTCGACAAGGAGCTCGGCGCAGGGGAGCTGATCGAGCTGCTCGATGCGGGCGGGTGTGCCAGGGTGCTCGCTGCATCGGCGCAGCGTCGGACGCTCGAGGCCGCTGCCACCGGCGGGAACCTCGACATCTGGTCGCTCGACGGAACCACGAGTGACTTTGTGGCCATCGCAGACGAGGGCCGCTCCGCCCTCGCGCGCGGGCAGTCGCGGGGAGAGCCGTGTCGGATCGCACCCGATACTGTTGCCGCAGTCATCTTCACGTCAGGCACCACCGGCAAGCCCAAGGGCGTGATGCTCAGCCACCGGAACATCGCGTCGAATGTCTCCTCGATGGCACGTTGGTTCCGTGCCGCAGAATCGTCGCTGCTCGTGTTGCCACTTCATCATGCCTTTGGCATGACCGCGGGCACGCTTGCCAATCTGGCAGAGGGAACCACGGTCGTGATTAGTCGTGGATTGAAGGAGATCAAGCGCGACCTCGTGGAGTTCCGGCCCACCGACACCATCCTGGTTCCGCTGTTCCTAGAGACGATGCACAAGAACATCTGGGTCTCTGCGCGGGCCGCCGGCAAGGAGGGGCTCCTCCGCGTGCTCGTGCGCCTGAGCGATGCACTGCTCGGCGTCGGCATCGACCTGCGTCCGACGCTGTTCCGCAGCGTGCGGGAGGCGTTCGGCGGCAGGCTGGCCCGCATCATCTCCGGGGCGGCGCCGCTCGATCCCGCGCTGATCCGCGGGTTCCGGTCCTTCGGCATCGATGTCCGTCAGGGGTACGGCATCACCGAGTGCGCTCCGGTCGTCTCGGTGTGCCGAAACCACCACTATCGCGACGAGAGCGTCGGTGTCCCGCTGCCCGGTGTCGAGGTGCGCATCGCCGATCCCGACGTAGACGGTAACGGCGAGATCTGGGTGCATGGACCCAACGTGATGCTCGGGTACCTCGATGACCCCGACGAGACGGATCGGGTACTCCGGGACGGGTGGTTCAACACAGAAGACATCGGCTGCGTCGATGATGACGGGTTCCTCTACATCAACGGACGCAAGAAGAATCTCATCATCCTACCCAACGGCAAGAACATCTCGGCCGAGGAGCTGGAGGTCAAGATCGCTCGTATCGACGTGGTCAAGGAGTGCGTTGTGCGAGGCGACCACGAC
>CAZCRB010000081.1:0-7411 GCA_964500985.1 uncultured Eubacteriales bacterium | reverse complement strand
CGCCCAGCGGCGTGAGCGTGACCGCCTGGGGGCTGATCGTCACGCTGGTCGCGACGGTATGTACGTTGATGAGAGTCGATACGCTGCCGACATCCGGGTAGTCCGCGAGCCTCGCAGTGACTTGGAGTTGGCTGGCGGTCTCTCCGGGCGCGACATGCAGGCTGGCGTGTTGCGGATCGGCGGACTCGATGGTCGTACCCGCCGAGGTCTGGCCGGTGAGCTCCCACGTGATCGGGGCATCACCGCTGATTCCCACCAGATCGGACAGTTCGGCCCACAACCACAGCGTCTCTCCCTTGAATACGTCCGGCTCGGCGTAGCCGATACCCAGTGTCGCGGACGGCGTGCCTGCCGGATCGGAGTCGATCCGGATCGGGATGTCCACGGCGGCCTGGCCGTTCGAGAACCAGACCTGCATCACGTGGTCCGTATCGTGGCTCAGGCCGGCGAGATACTCGGCGCTGAGCGTGACTTGGGCCGGACTGGGGGAGCTGTCCATTGAAACGCCGGCGGTCGATGAGATGTCCGTACCGTCCATCGTCAGTCCGGTGACGGCAGCGAGGAGCTCGCCCGTTTCGTGATGTCTGGGCCATGTGACCGAGAAGGCAGTGTCGCGTTCCCAGCCCGCATCGTATCGGGCAGATGCCGGGTAGGCGGTTTGGTGGGCGCCACTGACTTCGAGGTAGTAGGTCGTGGGGTTGAATCCACTCTGCTGCGCTACCAGGTATCCGTCGAGCCATCCGACGGGGGACAGGTTCGCCGCGTTGTTTCCATGCATGACGATCACACCTGTCGGCGGTACCCAGTAGCTACTGCCGCCCCAGATCTCCATGGCCCACACTCCCGACGGGTGGTACCAGCCATTGGCCACCGGGGAGGAGCAGCGGACCTGGAGCAGGCCGGAATCGGTTTCCATCGGCTCCTGGTCGTAGGCGTTCCAAAGCCTCGCCAGCCAGATTCCCACCGGCCATTGCGAGGCGCATACATCGATGTCCACGGACCCTACGCCCTGGAGATTGAAGTCGCCTGCCCTGATTCCCTTGGCTGTTCCGTGGGAGCCGTCCGCGACCCAAGACGTCAGTGCCCTCGACGTGATGCGGGCCTGCCCGTACGTCACCTCGAGAAGGGCCTCGCCGACGTCGATTCCATCGGGCTCGTCCCAGGCATACGCCTGGATGTCGAGCTCACCGTTGTAGAGACGCATCCCCTTGGGGCCGGTGACCTTGACGCCGTCCACTTCGAAGGGCTCGTCGCTCTGGAGACGGTTCGCCGCCGTGATGCTGACCTTCCCTCCGTCCACGACGAAGCTCCGGGTGAGGACGCCGCTGACGCTCGTAGGTCTACCGCCGGAGTGCGGGAAGTCCGCGACCAGATCCAGGGTCCCGGTGCTGTCGCAGCTGATCGTCGCCTCAATTGCCGAGAGGACCGATTGCTGCGGCAGGGAAGCGGACTGCAGAAGCTCCACGCGGCTGTTCCCGCGCAGGATCACGGTGACCCCTTGTAGACTCACGCTCTTGATGGCGGCATCCACCTCGCTGGCCGTCATCGTGAGGCCGTTGAGGGTCACACCCGTGACGTTGCCGTCGAGCACCAGCGAGAACGTCACGTCGGGATCCACCATCGCACCGGACACCTCGTGGTACTGCGATAGGGTCAGGACGCGGGCGCGGACGTCATAGCGCCAACCGTCGCCGGCAAGGTTCCTGATATCGGCCCCGTCCACCTTCACGCCAAGGTCGGCGAGTTCGACGGTGATCACCTGGCTCGCGGTGAGGAAGGGGATCGTGTAGACGCCATCAACCGCCGAGAGCGGCAGTCCGTTCGCGTACACCGCTCCGACCTGCACTCCCTCGATTCCCGGCGTCACCGTGAACTTGAAGTCACGGCCCGGTGCGACCAGGGGCAGATAGCCGTCGACGGGCGTGACGACCATGCCGTTCAGGTCGGTGCCGCATTCCGGCCACGAGACACTGCAGTAGGACGACGAGGCGAGCACGGGCTCGATCCTGTGGTCCTCACGCACGTTCTCGAATGTGTAGGAGTTGCTGAACGCCTGTTGGCGGACTCCGTCGATCTTCCAGTAGGCCACGAGCATGCCGACCGGCGGCGTGACTCTCACGGTGACCTCGGATCCATCTATCACGCCAGTGAAGGTGGATTCGGCGCTCGCGGGAACGTAAGCGCCACCGTTCACCGAGTAGCCGTACGTGGCGCTCGGGATGTTCGGCTGACCGAACCCCAGCGAATGCGTGGGCTTCTTCGCCAACACCGGCGTCAGCGTGAACGTCTCGCCGACGGAGCCCAGATCGAGATTCTCGCCGCTGAACGTCGCCGTCGACGATGGGCCGGCCTTGAGCCAGTGGTCGAGCTGGTAGGCGTACTCCACCTCCGCCGTCACCATCAGCTTGGCGCCGCCCGCGACGGTGAGATCCGCAGACTGTGTGGCGTTGCGCGAGATGGTCCCGGTCGTGACCTCGGAACTCTCCGGGTCCTCGATCCGGTAGGTGATGGTGGTCTCGGCGCTGGGCCACGCGTCGTCGAGTCGGAAGGACACCGGGTAGCTGCGGCGTATCACCGGTATCCGGACCTCGGTGTCTTCCTCGATAACCAGCCGATAGAAGGTGTTGTCCTCGGCCGGGAGCCCCTGTGAGCCGATGGCGAGCCACGCCGAATCCGGATCGGCCTCGTAGCCGGGCGTAGGCTGGATGGTCACGTCCGCGGAGCCCGGCACCTTGCCGCCGGACGTCACGATAATCTGGCGCAACGGCGTGGAGGCGTCGTTGTCGTGATCGCCCCAGTAGACCGCCTGGAGGTGGTCGGAGAGGGTCAGCGTGTAGCTGTCCCGCTCGAACACCGCCGAGAGGCTCGCGTTGCGGCCCGGCATGACGATCGTGCACGAGCTGCTGCCGTTGGGGCCGTCGACGCCGCCGGGATACGACGTGCCGGATCCCTCTGTCGAGTAGCGCCATTCCGTGAAGTGGTACCCCGCGCTCGGTGTCGCCGTGAAGCTGACGGGCGCACCCTCCTTCACCACCCGGCCGCTGGTCAGGCCAGGATCGCTCGTGCACGCCATGGTGCCACTGCCGGGAGCGCCGACGACACCGAATGTCAGGGTGTTCGGCCTCACCATGAGCTGCACTTCGATGGTCGTATCTTCAGAGAGCATCGTGTGTGCGAGCGTCGTCGTCGTCTTGTTCTGCGGATGCCCGTTGACGTACCACTCGCAGACCGTGTAGCCGCCGTCCGGGATCGTGCTCAGAATCACCTTCGTACCCGCAGTGACCGAACGGGTGGCGACATCACTGCCGGTGGTCGTGACGGTGAAGGGACTCGTCGTCCGAAGCTGACCGACGTAGAGCCCCTCGAATGGGCGCATCGACACGGCCAGCTTCTTGGTCGCACCGATGACCGCGTACGAACCGGGGAGGATGGTGACGTCGTAGTTGGCTGCGAGTGCCGGGCTGGGTGCGCCGGAGACGTCGTAGTGCCCGGGCGTGCCGGGCACCAAAGCGTCGTCCACGGTCGTGCCGGCCGTGTTCTTGTAGGTGTAGTCGACGTTGTCGGCAAGAAACGTCGGTGCCGCCTCGGCGACCGTGCCCGACGTGACGGTGGGCTCCATGCCGCGAATCGCGTCTCCTTGGCCTCCGCTTCCCATCGGGATCCTCAGGCCGAGCGTGCGTTTCGCTATCGAGATCGGAGCCTCGAGCCATCCTTGCTCGCCGACGTCCTGATCGTCGTAGTGCACGTGCAGGACGATGTCGCCCGCTGCACCCGCGTAGATGCCGCCGGGTTCGGGCGAGTCGTACGCGGTGCCACCGTAGGGTCCCTGCGCACCGGCGAGCCAGACCTCGTGCGTGAGCCCGGCGAGCTGTGTCATCGAGGTGGACCCGAACTCGTCCTTGGTCACCCGGTATACCCGGTACTCGACGCTGTCCCCGTAGGTGGCCGAACCAGGCACGTCGAGCCAGTAGCCCCTGCCGATTCCCGCGAGGTATTGGACCGGATCGGCGCTCGAATCCTTGAACACGCGGTCCCCGATGTAGTAGGCGGTCGTCTCGTAGAGTCCGTCGGGGAGCGAGCCGAGCGTCGCGGTCGCCTTGCCGGTGGGATCGAGGTTCGCGGAGGCGTGGAACTCCGTGTTGGCTCCGCGCTGTCTCAACACGAACTCGACTTTGCCGGATGGGATGGAGCCGGAGTCGGCGTGCGCATTACGCACGTTGAGCGATATGACCGTGCCAGCCGCCGTGTCCGCCGTCACGATTCCGTCTGTCAGCACGCTGCGTTTGGAGTACCCGACGTCGGCGGTGTCCGTGTAGGCGCTGATGGCGCGGTTGCCGTCCAGGGTGATGACGTTCACGCGACACCGGTATGCGCCCGCATCCTTGGTGCTTGCCGAGGAGAACACGAGAGCCGCGCTCGTGGCGCCGTCCACATCCTCCCAGTTGGCGCCCTTGAGCTTCTGCCACTGGTAGTGCGCGGTCTCGCCGACGTACGGCCGCAGGTCTCTGACGCTCGCCACCAGAACGGCGTTCTTGTCGGGGTACACCGTGAGCTGGGACGGCGAGACGCTCAGCTCCGGGTAGCCGGTTTCGGTCTTGGTCCGCGCGGCCAGCACGGCCGACATCGCGCTCTCCGGAGGCGCCTTGGGGCGCACGACTTGGATCTGGTAGAGGTACTCCGTGTAGGGCGACAGCCCGGTGTCGGCGAACGTGTAGACCTTGTGGGCCGTACCGTCCACGCCATAGCGGATGGTGTAGTCGCGGGCGGGGACCGTCCCGATGAGGTAGCTGCCGCCACCCTCGGGGAAGTCGAAGTAGCGGTAGATCTGGAAGTAGGAAGCAGGAGCGTCGTACGTCCAGTCGAGCGCCACCCGCGAGGGCGTCGTCAGCTCGTGATCCTGAGCAAAATCCTTGGGAAGGGCGGGAGGTGCGGTGACGTCCTTCACCAGGTAGTCGACGACCGGGAACGTGTGTCCGTCGATGTTGGCCCGGTGCACGAAGAGCTTCCAGGCGAAGTAGTAACCGTGCTCCTGCTCGGCGGCCGGGAAGTTCTTGACGCTCCCGCCGAACTGCGTGCCGCTGATGTCGAGCTCGGAGTTGCCGGTCTGAGCGCTCAGGTCGAGGAACCACCCGGTCATTCCGCCGATACCTGCGACCTTGGCTCCACCACCCGCCTCGAGTCCGAACGACGCGCCGAACAGACACTTGTCGGTGTCCTCGTGCGCGAGGTTGATCTCCTGTGAGACCGATCCGGAGCCGTAGCCCGTGCCGGCCCAGCTTCCGGTATCGGTACGCTGATACTCGGCGATCACGTCGTAGCCGCTGCTCGAGCTGGGGTAGGTCGCTGGGTCGCCGAGTGTGTGCTTCAGGACCGAGTCGTCGACTGAGGGGAGTTGGGAGTATTCCTTCTGGATCGCCTTGTAGTCGTCGAGGTTGAGCACCTGTACGGCAGCGGTCCGCGGCATCGTGACGGTCGTACGTACGGTGTCGTAGCCGCCCGATTCGTTGGGGACCAGGGCTTCGTAGCCCCAGAACTCGATCGGGGTCGAGTAGAACGCGACGGCGTCCTCGCCGCCCGGCGTGTTGAAGGTGACGCTGTACTCCTTCGTTTCGGCTCGCTCCTTCTCGTAGTCGAACGCGAAGCCGGTCTGGAGCCGGAACTTCGAGGTGGGCGAGTCGGTCTCGAACCACCCCCCCGTGTTGAGCGATACGGTGGTCAGCGTGGCGTCTCCGGAGCCTTCGGTCGTCCCGAAGGCCGTCCAGAGGTCATCCAGGTACGTCATGTAGTTGGAGTTCTCGGCGATGTCCCCGAAGTACGGCGGCGAGGCGATCACCGCGAGTACCTGCGGGTCCGTGTACTTGAGGAAGTGCTCCCCCGTATAGCGCACCCGCACCGTGTCGTTCTTGTCCGTGTTTGGGAAGCAGATCGCGTGTGTGTACTCGACGTGCGAGCCCACTTGGCCCTCTTCATCGATCAGGCGCACGTCCGTGAGCGCGGCACCGCCGCGCAGGATCTTGGCGTCGCGCTTGTCCGTCATGCCGGTGAGCGGCAAGTTCTGGCGACTGCCGAAGTTCGCGGCGAGCACGTCGACGCCGTCACCGACGACGTCGGCCGCGGCCGCTCCGTACTCCCAGTAGAACGTCGGGGGCCGGTCTGAAACGGACGCCCAGGCGTAGGCGAGTGGATTGCCCGTGCCGTCGCCGTACACGTTCGGGTCGTCCAGCTCGGCCTCGATCGCGAACGCGCCCTCGACATAGTCGTAGAGCACGCTGTCGAGGTAGACGTGCGGAACCCCACCGCTCGCAGGGTCGCTCGGTGTCATGACTGCGAGGTCGGCGATCAGGATGGGCAGACTCAGGTACTGCCCATCGAAGGCGGTCTCAGGGTCCACGACGTTCATCGTCGAGTAGCTCGTCAGCCCGATCTGGTGGCCGTCGAACCCATAGATGCCGAGCGTGCGTTGCTTGTTGGCTTCCGCATCGCTCAGGGGCTGGGCGCCCATCACGAGTTCCTTGCCGCCGTCGCCGTTCACGTCGTCGAACGTGAAGGCGGCACGAACGACCGGGCTGGCGCCGAGCGTGAGGGTCTGCTGGGTCTGGAGCATGGCCGTCTTGCTGCCGAACAACGCCACCGCCTGACTCGCCTGTGGCGTGTACTCGGTGTGCAGGTTGGGAGGCATCGGATTCGTGGCGGGCAGGTATTCGACGGCGCCCCAGCTGATGGCGAGGTCGTCAGTGCCGTCGCGGTTCAGGTCTCCCGAACACAGCGACACCATGTTCGGGGGCGCGGGCGCGGCGCTGATCGCATGGCTCCATGCGCGCTCCCAGCTCCCCGGCAGCAGCCAGTCGCTCTCCCCCATGCTGCCGGTCCTTCGAAGCCGGTAGACATCCACGCGTGCGTTCCCCGGCTCGGGAACGTAGACCGCGACTTCCGAGTAGCCGTCACCGTCGTAGTCACCCGTGGTGACCGCAAGGTAGTTGTGAAACTCGTCGTAGGAGAATTGGGAGCCGTTCAGCGTGAGCGTCGTGGACGACAGGGTCTTCTGAGCGCCGCGTGAGCCTGACGCGCTCTGGAAGTACAGGCACGGACGGTCCAGCCAATTGAACGTCACGCCGACCATCTCCCCGGCGAGTCCGTCGCCCGTGAAGTCGCCGGTGGCGAGTGTGAGCATGAAGGGTCCGATCGAGCGGGTCGTCCTGGGACCCGTGCCGACGTCGGCGCGGGTGATTGCTGCATCATGACCGGCGAGCCGGTACCCCCACGGGTCGTCGATCCAGCACTCGAAGACCTCGTTCGCGGTCATCAGGTCTTTGCCGAACGGGTTCTCAGTCGAGTCTGGGTCGTAGCCTTCCGGCATCTCGGAGGTGTCGAACCCCAGGGCCCCGAAGACGTCGGAGCTCGCGCTCGGGGC
>CAZCRB010000080.1:0-7414 GCA_964500985.1 uncultured Eubacteriales bacterium | reverse complement strand
GCCCCGAGCGCGAGCTCCGACGTCTTCGGGGCCCTGGGGTTCGACACCTCCGAGAACCCGGCGGGCTATGACCCCTCGTCGACGGAGAACCCGTTCGGCAAGGACCTGATGACCGCGAACGAGGTCCTCGAGTGCTGGATCGAAGATCCGCTGGGGGGGTACCGGCTCGCCGGCCACGATGCGGCGATTACCCGCGCGGACGTCGGCACGAGCCCCAAGACGACCCGCTCGGCGTCGAGCGATGGGGGCTTCATGGTCGCACTCGCCAAGGGTGACTTCACGGGCGACGGGCTCGCCGGGGAGATGGCCGGCGTGACGTTCAATTGGCGGGACGTCCCGTGCTTGTACTTCCAGAGCGCGTCAGGTTCACGCGGTGCTCGGATAGCGCTGTCATCCAGCCCGCTGACGCTGAACGGCGCTGATTTCTCCTACGACGAGTTTCAAAACTACCTCGCGGTCACCACAGGCGACTACGACGGTGACGGCTACTCAGAAGTCGCGGTCTACGTTCCCGAGCCGGGGAATGCACGCGTGGATGTCTACCGCCTTCGAAGAACCGACGGCATGGGGTCGAGTGACTGGCTGCAGGCGGGGAGCTGGGAGCGCGCATGGAGTCATGCGATCAGCGCTGCGACCGCGCCCCCGAACATGGTGTCGCTGTGTTCTGGAGACCTGAACCGCGACGGTACTGACGACCTCGCGATCAGCTGGGGCGCCGTCGAGTTCCTCCCCGCCAACAATCCACTGCCTCCCAACCTGCACACAGAGTATGCGCCGCAAGCAAGTCAGGCGGTGGCGTTGTTCGGGAGCAAGACGACCATGCTCCAGACCCAGCAGACCCTCTCGCTCGGCCCCAGCTCGGTCGTTCGTGCCGCCTTCACGTTCGACGACGTGAACGGCGACGGAGGCCCGGAGCTGGTGATGGGCGCGCAGCCCGCGAGCGACGTGGAGACCAACACGAAGCGAACCCTTGGAGTGTACGGATTCGATGGGCAGCAGATCGGGTTGACCGGTTACTCGGTCATGGATGTCGTCGAGGACTACAACGGATTCGACGGCACTTACCTGAGCCTGCCCATCATGATCGCCGACCTTGCGGTCATGACGCCCAAGGCGCCCGAGAACGGTGGGGTTCCGCACGTCTACCTCGACAGCGTGCTCTACGACTATGTCGAGGGCGCGTTCGCGATCGAGGCCGAGCTGGACGACCCGAACGTGTACGGCGACGGCACGGGCAATCCACTCGCCTACGCCTGGGCGTCCGTTTCAGACCGGCCCCCGACGTTCTACTGGGAGTACGGAGCGGCCGCGGCCGACGTCGTCGGTGACGGCGTCGACGTGCTCGCCGCGAACTTTGGCAGTCACTACTTCGCCCAGCCGACTTCAGGCAGAGAGTACAAGCGCGATGCCAAGATCCTGCGCGGCGGCGCCTCGCTCACCGACTCGCGCCTGCTGGACGAACAGGTGGAGGGGACCTGGCACCTGGATTGCCCACACGCGATCTGCTTCCCGAACACGGACAAGAATGACACGGTTCTGGTGCGCTACACGGGCGAGCACTTCCTGAAGTACACGGATCCCAAGGTCCTCGCGGCCATGGCCTCGCCACCCTACTTCTCGGACATCGCCGACAACTCCAACTACATGACGTACTTGGATGATCTATGGACAGCCTTCGGTACGACAGAGGGCTCAGGCGACGCAACGCTGACGACGGTGTCGGTCTGGGCAGGAGGCTGGCTCGAAGTCGGCTCAGATGCGTTCGCCGTTCGGACACAGATCGGCCCCAAGTACGACTACGAGAAGGAGCTGGCCAGCACCAAACAGTACACGGTCGACTTCAACACTCCCGGCGGCGAAGACGCCGTCGCGTTCTACTCGACGCCGATCGAATACTGGGTGTACGAGACGCTCATTCCGAACGCATCTGGCGGCTACGACTCCCGCAAGACCACGGTCACCATGCCGCGAACGGCAGTGGTTCAGGTGCTGAGCCTCGACGACTACGAAACCATCCAGAAAGACTACGACCAGCTGCCACAGATCAGGGGCACCGCCCTGAAGCACACACTGGGCGACCCCTCGAGCTATCCCAGCTCCAGCAGCGAATACGACGTGATCGCGCAGTACCAGCACTCGGAGACGGGAGGTTGGTCGGGGACTGGCTTTGGGTCCGGCTCGATCTCTGAACAGATCGAGATTACCGAGGAAGAGAACACGAAACACCTGATCGGCGGGCAGTTCAGCATCGAAATGGGGGGCGGGGTAACGGGCTTCAAGGGCGGCGGCTTCGTTGACGTCAGCGCGCAGAACGGCTTCTCGGAACTCGACATCAGCGGTACGCAGTTCGCCGGCAGCGTCAAGAACTTCCCCGCCGCGGAGCAGGATCACGGCTACTACTTCGCATGGAAGCTGTTCGTCCATCGGGCCAACGTCGACGGGCAGACCTTCCCGGTCGTCGACTACCTTGTGAAGGACGTCGTCGCTCCTCCGGCACTCCCCAAGGACCTGGCCCAGGACCAGGAGAAGACGACTCCGTCGCAAGTGGCGATGGACTGGACCTACGACGCACCGGCGTCCTACTTCCAGGTCTACCGCTACTTCGACTTCCCCGACGGCGGCGGCAGCTACCTCGTTGGGACGATCCCGGCACGCGACTACACCGTCCGCTACGGCTCCGACGGCAAGGCTCACAAGGTCTACACGTTCACGGACACGAAGCTTTCGCCGTACACGGAGTACCTCTACCAACTCCAGGTCGTGCGCCCCAAGGCGCCTCCGGAGAGTGCGATGTCGGCCGTGCTGGCTGCACGGACCAAGACGGATACCGGGTACCCGGAGCTGAGCGTGTCGCCATCCCAGCTGATGGTGTACCCGGACAAGAACGCGGTGCTGCTTGCGAGCGTGAAGGATCTCAGGCCCTACGTCGGCCAGACCGCGCACTACCAGTGGCAGAAGCTCAAGGGCGCGAGCTGGGAGGACGTGGACGGTGCCACGAGCGCGGCCCTGGTGTTGTCCTCGGCGAGCACCAAGGACGCCGGTTCGTATCGGTGTCGCGTAAACGTGATAACGCTTGATGGCAACCGCGCCATCAGCGCGTACACGAGCGCCGCGGACGTCGGATACTCCAAGCGAAGCGTGCTGACGGACGCAATCACGACGGCGGACACCGCGGCCGGCACCGTCATCTCCCTCAACGTGCGCAACGCACACGCGGACTCCGGCTCAGTGCCGTCCGGCCGGGTCGAGTTCGTGCTGAGGCAACGGGGCGTCGACGCGGAGTTCCACGCGTCAGCCGACCTCGATACCACCGGCAAGGCCACGGCGACGCTGGGTTCGCTCCCAGACGGGCTGTACGAGGCGACCGCCTACTACACGGGGGACCGTATCTTCAAGGATGCGAGCGCAGAGCCGATCCAGTACCTCGCGGGAATCGGCCGGGGCTACTGGCTCGACGTGCCCAGCCGAGTCACGTATGGGGACACGGTCGCATACCGCGTCTACCGCGTGAGCAAGGACCAGCTGGGGGCCACCTCGTTCGCTGAGGTCGGCGAGACTTCACGCCAGATCCTGATTGCGGGAGTCCCTTACGCAGGCACGACATACGACTCGCCGGAGACCGGCAGCATCTACGCGGGCGCCGCCGGCGACATCTCGCTGCGTGTGTACTACGACGACCAGGAGGTCGGGGAGCAAGGCTGGCTCGACTCTCCCCTGCAGATCGCGAAGCGAAGTCTGGGGCTCAAGATCCCCTCGGGGAGCGGCGGTCAGGGGGACACGATACGCGGGATGGAGCCGACGGTCACGTCGGGCACGGTGGCCGAAACGGCAGCGACGTTCCTCGCTGACAACGTCACCTACACGTACACGAACACCGCTGGGACGACCGTGACCCAGAATCTGGTTCCCGTCACGCCGGGGCACTACGACGTTTCCGGCGCACCCAGCCCAGCGCTCACCGCCAACTACGACGTCGCCGTCCTTCCGGGATCCTACTCGGTGGTGGGTGCGACCAAGAAGCTTACCGTCTCGATGCGTCCCTTCGAGGGCCTGTACGTCGGCCAGATGCGGGTGACGAGCCCGTTCACCGTCTCGGCCGTCGGCAGCGATGTCGCGACCCGTTCCGTCTCGGCGGGCACGAAGGTGATCCTGAGCACGATCCCGGACGGGGGCTACACGGTCTGCGACTGGTACGTCAACGGGCAGCCCCAGAACAAGACCGGCACCACTTTCGCGCACACGATGCTCTCTCAGGACACGACCATCGAAGTGCAGCTGATGGTGAGGCCGAACGTCCTCACGTACGGAATCGTCGGCGCACCGGGCAGCGGCACCATGGCGTGCACCAGCGATCCGGGCCTGACCAGTGGCAGAATCGTGAAGGAGGGTGCGCCCGTCAGCTTCGCGGCAACGCCGAGCGCAGGCTACCATTTCGCGGAATGGCGCTATTCGATCGAGGGATCCGGCACGTCCTATCTGGACGGCGTCGACGGGCCGAACGGTAGCAGTTCATGCTCGATAGTCATGCCCGGAAGGAACGCGGGCCTCTCGGCGGTGTTCGAGCGAGACAGCTACACGCTGACCCTCTCGGACCACCTCCAGGCGGTCTACTGGGGCGATCACGACGACGACGCCTCAACGCCGCCGCAGGAGATCGTCGTGCGGTCCGGCGGCAAGGTGCCGGGGTCTGTCGACGTGACCATACAGCCGGTGCCCGGCTACGAGGTGGATTCGGAGTCGGCGTGGCTCGCCATCGGCTCGCAGGGATTCCCTAGCTCCGACAGCATGTTCTACAGGCTCGTCGTCGAGCAGGACACCGAGGTCCGGATGCCCGTGGTGCGCCACAGCTACCCGGTCTCGATCCGGCTGGACGACACGTGGCCAAGCGCGGAGAGCACCGTCACCTACCGGATCGAGGATCCGGAGAGCTCCCAGCTCACGACCGGGACGATCTCGCGCCTGGGCACGCCGTCGGCCGATCTCACGGTCGCAGGCGGCTCCATGCTGTACGTGACGATCGAGGTGGCGTACGCCTACCAGCTCGAACACTGGCTGAAGACGACACCTTCGTCGACGGCGACGTTCAGCGGCGAGAGTCTCGACCTCGGCTCGGTGGGCGAGACGCTCACCGTGACGCCGATGTTGTCGAAGAAGCCAACCCATGCGCTCGGGTTCGCCCAACCGAACGTGCCGGGCGCCAGCTACGGCTACTCGGTCAACGGCGGCGCCTACGTTCCGGCAAGCGCCGAGTCGACCGTATCGGACGTGGTCCATGGGTCCGACATCACGGTGCGCGTGACGCCGCCGGCCGGCCTGCTCGTGGCCTACTGGAAGGTCGACGGGGTGCGCGAGCAAGCGTTCAGCGACTCGTACACCTTCGAGAACGTCCTCCAAGACCACCGCATCGAGCCCGTGCTCGCGTCCGCCTCCTACTGCAGCGTGTCGTGGCCGGAATGTGGCGCCGACCTTAACGGCTTGGTTGTCACGCCGGAGGACGGCTACCTGCCTCTTGTCGCGCCGGGCCGGGACTTCAAGTTCAGGGTGACATCCGGGATCGAGGGGGTGCAGGTCGGAGCGGTCTACGCGAACGGGCAGGCCCTCTCGGCAGTCAACGGTGTCTACACGATCCCCTTCCTGACCGCGAGCCAGGTGGTCACCGTCGAGCTCGCCGATCTGGGTGTGAAGGTGGACGGCACGGACATCAAGAACCTCATCGGCGATAGTTGGCGCTACGACGTCCGCACCCGCGTCCTGACGCTGTCGCAGTATCACGAGGTGTCCGGTGCGATGGTGGATCCCAGCGTGACCTTCTCACTAGTGCTCGACGGCAACGTCACGGGCGTGACGCTCGACGGCCTCACGATGACCTCCGCCGAGGTGGACGCGGCCATCAAGAGCCTCAGCCTGCGGGGGGTCACCCTGAACCTGCGCGGGAACAGCCACGTCGAGATCGAGCAGTCCGCCTCGCTGCCCCAGCAGTCGGTCTTCTCGGCGATCGAAGCGACCATCAGCTGCGACAGCACGGGGACCCTGGATCTGGTCGCCGACTTCCCGCACTCCGGCGGAAGACCCACGAGCGTCAGCGGCATTCTCACTCAAAGCTTCGTCGTCGACGGCGGTAAGGTCAGCGTCACCGCTGCGAACCGCCTCGAGAGTAACGAGCCCTTCGAGGTGGACGGCATCAAGGTGACCGGCCCGAAGGGGATGCGCATCTACAACGGCGAGCTCGACGTCCGTTCTGAGGCATGGAACCTGCCGGATGGCATCGACGTAGGTGAGCGTCTGCTCGACGTGACGAATGGCCGAGCACGGGTAGCCGCAAAGGCGCTTACGCGCGAACACTTGGACACAGGCTTCCAGGGCCGCTGCTACGGCATCCGGGCTGGCGACTTCAGTCTTCACGGCCCTGGATCCGTGTACATCGACGTGAACGCTTCGATGTGGCCGATGGGCATCCGGCTCGAAAGAGCCTGGAATCCGGAGGACGAAGAGCCGCTGGAGACCGAAGCCGGCCTGCTTCAGGTTCGCTGCTCCTCCTCGGCAGATCATGACCAGTACATGGCCGCGACGATCGATGCCTCGGCAATGTGGGGCGGATCCTATTGGATACTGCCGTTCGGAGTACATGCACTCCATGGGAGTGGCCCGGCGAGCCTCTCGCCGATCGGCTCCCCGCCCGAGTACCTCTGGGGATGGGAAACGCAGTTCCTGCCGTATACCTCCACCTACTACGTCCAAGTCTGCGATTCGTACCCTGCGGCCTACCCGGCATCAGCCCGCTACGATGCCGGCTCCGAACGCGAAACGACCTTCGAGGTCACGAGTCCAAGGGACCCATACACAAGCACGGTACTGGGAACCCTCGATGGCGTGACGATGGACGGCGCGGACATCATGCCGATCCCGGGTGTCTCGGTGGACAGCTCGACCAGTCCCGCGCGAATCGTGCTCAGCGCTGAATACCTGGCCAGCCTGGACCACGACGTCGACCACACGATGCAGGTCTCGTTCTCGAACGAACAGCCCACCGTGGACGTCCCGATCAGGATCGAGTCGGACCCGGCGGGCACGCCGTCCGCGACGATGGAGATCGACTGCGTCGAACCGGACGTGTTCAAGGGAGAGGAGTTGTGGCTGGCGGTGTGGCTCACCGACGTGGTGGGCATGAGTGCCGACGCCACCGTCGCTTGGGAGCTCGCCGGCGGGTCCTCACCCGGCACAAAGATCGAACCCATCGACCCGCAACACGCTGTCCTTCATGTCGCACCGGAAGAGACAGCGAGCCAGCTTCAGGTCACCGCACGGCTCGCCGACTACCCCGGCATCGAGAGCGTCTCGATCCCCATCGCAGTCCATACTGTCGCGACCAGCGTGACGATCAGCCCCCAGGCGGTCACGCTCACGCCGCTGGGCG
>CAZCRB010000079.1:0-7492 GCA_964500985.1 uncultured Eubacteriales bacterium | reverse complement strand
GAACTCGTGCACGAGCTTCCGGTCCGGATGGAGTGCCTGGACATCTTCTACACCCCCGGCGCCATCGTCTGGCACATCAAACGTGAGAACTACAACCGCAGCCGCATCACCAAGATCGTCGGGCATCCCGCCTACCTGCGCATGACCACCAGGAACGTCAACACCGCTAGGAAGCTCGCCGCGCTGTGCGCCGAGTCCCGAAACCGATGACCGGGGGCACCATGAAGGCAGTCGTTCAAAGCGAGTACGGCACCGTGGACGTCATGAACCTCGCCGAGGTCGACAAGCCGGTGATCGGCGATGACCAGGTGCTCGTGCGAGTGCGTGCGGCGGCGGTGAATCCTCCCGACTGGGCGGGCGTTCATGGCGTGCCCTACATCGTGCGCCTCGCCTTTGGCGTGCGCCGTCCCAAGCTCGGCATCCGCGGCTCGGACCTGGCCGGTATCGTCGAGGCGGTCGGCAAGGACGTGACCCGCATCCACGTCGGCGACGAGGTCTTTGGCCGCGGCGCCGGCACGTTCGCCGAGTACGCGGTCGCCCCCGAGGAGCATCTGGTCACCAAGCCCGCGAACATCTCGTTCGAGCAGGCGGCCGGCGTGCCGATGTCGGGCATGACGGCCCTGCAGGCGTTGCGGGACACGGGCGGCATCCGGTCGGGCCAGAAGGTGCTGATAGTCGGAGCCGGCGGCGGGATCGGCACGTTCGCCGTCCAGATCGCCAAGGCCTACGGCGCCGAGGTGACGGGCGTGTGCGGCCCCTCGAAGCAGGACCTCGTGCGCTCACTCGGTGCCGACCACGTCATCGACTACACGCGCGAGGACTTCACCCAAGGCGAGAAGCGCTACGACCTGGTGCTCGACAACGTCTTGCGGCACTCGTTGTCCGAGCTGCTGCGGGCCGTGGAGCGTGATGGGACGCTCGTTCCCAACGGCGGCCAGTTCTTCAAGCGCTGGATCGCGAGCACCGGTGTGCTCGTCATCAAGGCGCCGCTGCTGTCGCTGTTCGTGCCGCAGCGCATCGCGGTCTGCTCGGAGCGTCCGAACCAAGCGGATCTGCTGGCACTGCGAGAGCTGATCGAGTCGGGCAAGGTCACACCGGTGGTTGGGCGGACGTTTCCGCTGAGCCAGGCGCGCGATGCGATCACCTACTTTGGCGAGGGGCACGCCGAGGGCAAGGTCGTGCTGACCACCTGATGGGCGGCTCGAGCACTACTGCGGCGGCACCCCGATCAGGTACGGCCGGAAGACCTCGAGGATGAGGCGACCGCCGCGGCGCACCGCGCTCTCGTCCGTCGCATCGCCCATCGCCTCGAGGTAGGCCAACCACTGATCGCCCACGACCCAGCTCGCGAGAACGAGGTCGTCGAGCTGCTCGTCCGGCAGCGGCCGGCAGATCCCTGCGGCGATCCACGCCTGGATGAGGCTGCGGTAGTACGCGAGCCGCGCGCGCTGAACGTCGCGGTAGCGCGTACGGATCGCCTCGTTGCCCTGCACGAGCCACGGCAGCTCCCGCTGGAAGAACCGGAACTGCCACTGCGCGTCGAACGTATCCTCGAGAAGCCGCAGTACCGCATCGGGCGAAGGCGGCGCCGCCCCGGCGCGCTCCCAGACCTCGTCGTAGGCACGCAGCGCGCGCTCGTAGGCGTGCAGGATGATCTCCTCCTTGTTGCGGAAGTGGTAGTAGAGATTCCCGGGGCTGATGCCGGCGGCCTCGGCGATGTGGTTGGTGCTGACGGCGGCGGTCCCGCGCTCGTTGAACAGCGCGATCGCGACATCGACGATGTGCTCCTTGGTGCTGCGGCGTGCCACGATGACCTCCGGCGTGCGACGGCTACTACTGCAGGTAGAGTGATTGCACTAGCGCGACCGGTCAACCGGCAGCGCTAGGCCGACACGATGACCGGCGGGCGCCGCAGGCTCGGCGGCTGCTCCCGGAGCGGATACCCGACCCGGAACGCCAGGGCGACCTCACCGTCGCCACCCAGACCCGCCAGGCCGTCCGCGAACTCGCCGGGCCTGTTCCCGGCGATCTCGCGGTCTCGGATCGCGAGGGCCTGAGAGAGGGGATGCGTGGCCAGGCCCGCGAGCGCGGCCGCGAGCTGCATGCGTACGTACGTGCGGCCCACCTCGACCCATGCGGCGCGGTCGCCGGCGTCTTTGACCACGAGCAGACCGAATGCCGGTGCCGTGGCGCAGTGCGTGTCGCGCGTGGCTGTCGCCCAACCCTCATCGAACGAGCCCGGCGTGGGCGGGAACAACCCCATCATCAGCGAGATCGGAACCGGCAGGTTGGCCCCGCTCACCGTGATCCCGTCGCGGTGCTTCTCGGCAGCGGATCGGTCCATGCGGTACCAGCGATGGCTGTCGCGCTGGATGGCGGCATCGGCCACGTGCGCTTCGGTCGCCTTGACACTGAGCTCGCTGAACCGCGCCCGGGCCTCGGGGGCCGTCAGCCACACGACCCGCACGCCGGTCGCGGCCAGCGCGCCGAGCGCCTTGAGCTCGGTGGGTGCGAGTGGGCGGGCCTCATCGTAAGGACCGCGATTGGTGCGTCGCTCGGGAATCGCGGTCGCGAGCGCCGCGTGCGAGCCGCCCTGCTCACTCCCCTGTCCGGCGAATCGCAGCGTCGCGAAGTGTCGGCCCACGGGACCGGGCATCTGCTCGACCACGACGGGGGTACCGGCGCCGGCGGCCGCGATCGCCGCACTCTCCAGCGCGCAGCCCAGCGAGATGTGCAGCTCGCGCAGACGCGGGTCGGCGTCGCCCATCGTTCGCGTCTTGTCGCCGAGCACGTCGATCTTGTCGGCGCCGACCCGGAACTTCCAGGGCTGGGTGTTGTGAGAGCTGGGCGCCAGGGAGGCGGCCAGCACGATCCGGTCCATGCCGGTCGCTGCGGCCCAAGCCGCGGCGGGGTCGTCGGGCCGGGTCGCCCGGTCCCACAGTGCGGTCCCCCCGACACCCGCCACCGCGACGACCGCCGCCGTCCCGGCTGCACCCTTCACAAAGTCCCGTCGCGTCATGCTGCGGTCCGCTCGCTTCATCACAGGCCTCCGATACCGATTAGAGTCTTTACTCTACTTGCTACCCGGTAGAGTAATAACTCTAATCATCGAAGTCAAGGAGCCGCGGCGGTGACGGAGAGCAGGACGGGGCAGCGACGGTCCTAGTCCGCGTAGTCGTCCTGGACCTGACCCGCGGGGACGAAGAGCGGGTGGATCTCGACGGCCCCGTCGCGGGCCGCGGGATGGAGCTTGGCGATCTGCACCGCCACCTCCATGGTGGGCGCCGCCACCACGAAGAACGCGGACGCGACCAGCTCTCCGTTCCCGAGCGTCCCATCTTCGACCTCGTCGCCGCGGACCGTTGCAGCCGCGGTGCTCGGATCGAAGGCGAAGCCTCGCTGCTTGGGGAAGTAGGAGCCACCGAGGACCTTGCCGCGCAGCGCCTTGGCTTGCGCGGGGTAGTCGTCGAGAGCCGCTAGATGGGCGGGACTCATGGCAAGCGGGTCGGCCGGAGCAGGAGCGTAGACGATCATCCCGTACTGCGGCATCGCGTTTCCTCTCGTGGTGCGACCGGCGCATCGCCAGGACGCGTATCGGCTAGTACTCGCCCTTGATCACGAAGAACGAGCCGCGGATCGTGCCGGCGAGCTTGGACTTCTGCCGGGCGAACTTGAACTTGCCCTCGAGCTCGGCGGGCACTTCCATCCCCTCGGACAGCTTGAAACCGACGGCCCGCTTCTTGGGGTCGTCGATCGAGTACATCACGTTGATCGAAAGGCCGTCCTCGTAGAAGACGTAGGCCATCTTGAGGTTCTCGACCTGGAAACGTGATGTCTCAAGGGGCCTGGCGTGGATCTCAAGGCCGCGCTCCTCCTTCAGGATCCGGTTCACGTACTCCAAGGTGTCTTGGCTTTCCTCGGCCGCCTCGACCGTGAACGGGTGCTTGTACTTGTTCATGTAGTACCGGGCCTCGTTGGCCCGAAGGCCCGCGAGCGCCTCGGCCACGGGCGAAGACTCCAGCCCGTCAACGGACACCTCTTTGAAGTCGATCAGCTTGGACATGTGACTCTCCTCTCTTCATCTAGTTCCTCGGCCTCAAGGCCACGGGCCTAACATCGGGCGGACGAAGTGCTCGTGCCGCACGAGACGACCGCGCCAGATACAATCGGGAGACAGCCACCTGAGACGGGCGTGAAGCGCACGATGGACACCGGTTACGAGCTGTTGGACAGCGGCGATGGGCAGAAGCTCGAGCGCTTTGGCGAGCTGGTCCTGGCGCGCCCCTGCGGCCAGGCGCTCTGGGGCAAGAGCCGACCCGAGGCCTGGGCGTCGGCGTCGGCCCGCTTCGACCGCGCGACCGGATGGCGCGCGCTCGGCGACGTCGAGCTGCCCGAGAGCTGGACCGTCACGATCGACGGCATCACGCTGCTGCTCAAGCCCACACCGGCGGGACACGTCGGCGTGTTCCCCGAGACCCGGGCGCTGTGGGACTGGATCACCGCCACGCTGCGGGCGGCCGGCGGCGAGCGCCTCAACGTGTTGAACCTGTTCGCCCACTCGGGCGGCGCGACGCTCGCGGCCGCACGCGCGGGTTGCTCGGTGTGTCACGTGGACTCGTCCCGCTCGATGGTCACGCGCGCGCGGCAGAACGCGGAGCTCAACGGGCTCGGTGACGCGCCGGTCCGCTGGATAGTCGAGGACGTCGGCAAGTTCCTGGACCGCGAGATCCGCCGCGGCCGGACCTACGACGCGATCATGCTCGATCCGCCCTCCTTCGGGCGCGGCGTCAAAGGCGAGCAGTACCGCTTCGACAAGGACCTGAGAACGACGCTGGTCCAGTGTCGGGCGCTTCTGACACCGCGACCCGCATTCGTCCTGCTCACCGCACACACCACGGGCGTGACGGTCGGGCAGCTCGCCGATGTGCTCGGCGACGAGCTCGGCTCGGGCGACACCGCATCCGGCGCGATGCAGCTGACCGGAGCGGACGACGTGCGCACGGTCGACGACGGCGTCTGGGTGCGCTGGACCGCTTCGCACGGCGAATAGAGTCCCGAGGAAACGGCGACACGCACGTCGCAGAGGAAGCACCAGGAGGCACGCGATGGAGGACCCGGTACGCGAGACACCGGAGGCGGCACACGAGGCGCTCGCCCTCGCGCTCGCGCAACGCGACGCACTCAAGGAGGCCGGCGACGCCCTCGTCCACGCGCTCTCCCACCCGACCCGCGACGGGCGGCGCCTCATGGACGCCATCGTCGCCTACCGGCGGATCTCCGAGCAGCTCGACGAAGAATCGGGCACTGCGCGCTGACGGTGCACGCACACCGAAACGGCACGGGGAATAGTCGGACTCAGACGACGACGGCGAAGGGCACGAGATGGGCTTTGGTGAACTCCTGCACGGCGGTCCCGCGAAGCAGACCGACATAGTCCGGATTCGAGAGACGCTCCTGTTCGAGGAACCCAACCGGACGCAGCGCGTGGTCCGCTTTGCCGCGCTGTTGGTTCTTGCCTCTGCGATCGCGACCTACGGGCTGCTCGCCGACTCCGTAGCGACGGTCATCGGCGCCATGATCGTCGCCCCGCTGATGCTGCCGATCATGGGGCTGGCGTTCGGCCTGAGCATCGGCGACCGGCGCGCCATCGCAAGCTCGCTCGTGGTGGGCCTTGGCGGCATAGTCGCGGCCATCGCCGTGGGATACGTCCTGTCGCTGCCATTCGTGGGGTTGAGCGACATCGCCGGCAACAGCCAGATCATGTCGCGCACTTCGCCGCGGTTGATCGACCTGTGTGCGGCCCTTGCGACCGGACTGGCGGGGGCCTTCGCCATGAGCCGCAGTGACGTATCCGACACGCTGCCGGGGGTCGCGATCGCGATATCCCTTGTGCCGCCGCTCGCCAATGTGGGCATTCTCGTGGCGGCACACCGGCCTGACCTCGCCTCGGGCAGCATGCTGCTGTTCGTGACCAACTACCTCGCGATTCTGCTCACCGGAACGTTCATGTTCGCACTCACGGGGTTCTCAAAGCTCGCGCTGGTCGATGGATCACGCGGCACCCGACGCGCGGGAGTCGCTCTCGCCTTGGCACTCACCCTCGTGGTCACGGGCCTCCTGGCCGTCTCGAGCTACTCCTCGGTCGTCGACACGCTCGTCCAAAGGAGCGTGACCACGGCCGCGAAAGAGTGGCTGGGCGATTCGGAGTACCGACTGGTGTCGGTCACTGCGACACCAGATGTGCGGGTAGTGGTCGCGGGTAGTGGCGCTCGGCCCAGAGTCGCGGACCTGCGCCCCTTGGTCGTGGGCAAGCTCTATGGCCGAGTCCTGACCGTTGAGACGGTGCCCGAGACCGTGCAGACAGTGCCGACAGAGTAGCCCGGCGCCGGTGACGACTGACATACTCTTCATGCTCGGCGGGTTGGTGCTGCTGGTCGGCGGCGCCGAAGGCCTCGTGCGGGGGGCGAGCTCGCTCGCGCTCAGGCTGGGGGTCGCCCCGCTCGTCGTGGGCCTGACCATCGTCGCGCTCGGCACCGGCAGCCCCGAGCTGGTCCTGAGCGTCAAGGCCGCGACCGACGGCAACAGCGGGCTTGCCCTCGGCAACATCGTCGGCTCCAACATCAGCAACATCGGCCTCGTGCTGGGCCTCGCCGCCATCGTGCGCCCGCTGTGCGCTCGCGCGCAGATCATCCGCCGCGAAGCGCCGCTCATGATCGGGGCCACGGCGCTGCTGTGCGTGCTGCTGCTCGACGGGTCACTCGGGCGGCTCGACGGGGCGCTCCTCTTAGCGTGCGCCGTCGCCTACACCGTCTTCGCCTACGTGAGCGCCCGTCGCGGCGACACGGCCGAGGCGACCGAGGAGTTCACCGAAGCGCTCGAGACCTCGTCAGCACCCCTGTGGAGAAGCCTGCTGTTCCTCGGAGTCGGGCTTGCCGCGCTGCTCGGGGGCGCGAACCTCTTGCTGGACGGCGCCGTGTCGATCGCCACGCGCCTCGGCATCAGCGAGGTGGTGGTCGGGCTGACGATCGTCGCGATCGGGACGAGCCTGCCGGAACTCGCGACCTCGGTGACCGCCGCATATCGCAACGAGCCGGACGTGGCGTTTGGCAACGCCATCGGCTCGAACATGGTCAACATACTCGGGGTCCTCGGACTCGTGGCGCTCATCCACCCCTTCGAGGCCCAGGGCCTGCGGCCGCTCGACTACGCGGCGCTGATCGCGAGCGCGGTGCTCGTCCTGCCGCTCATCGCGCGCGGGTCGCGACTCACGCGCTGGGAAGGCGCGCTGCTTCTGATGGGGTATGTCGCCTACATCGCTTCATTCCTCGTCTAGCCGCAATCGGGTGTCCGGACCGGATGTCAGTGAGGAGCGTTATCGTGTGCCGCAACATCAAGGTGCTCTACAACTTCGAGCCCCCGGCGACCGACGAGGAGATCCGGGCGGCGGCGCTGCAGTACGTGCGCAAGGTGAGCGGGTTCGCCAAGCCCTCGG
>CAZCRB010000078.1:0-7658 GCA_964500985.1 uncultured Eubacteriales bacterium | reverse complement strand
ATGATGTGGCGGCTCATGCCCGGAAGGTACTTGCTGTCGTAGTCGTAGAACTCGTGCTCCGGGACGATCTCGAGCGTCGGCAGCGCCACGGGGTGTTCGTTGCCGAGGACCCCGACCGTCACCTCGACGCCGGCGACGAACTGCTCGACGAGCACGACCCGGTCGTACTTGAAAGCGAGACCGATCGCGCCGGGCAGCTCGGCGGGGTCGTGGGCGATGGTCACGCCGATCGCCGACCCCTCGTTCGCCGGCTTGACCACGGTCTTGTCGCCGAGCTTGCTCGTGATCGCTGCGACGTCGATGTCCTGGCCCCGGTGCAAGACGACGTACTCGGGTGTCGCGATCCCCTTGCACGCGAAGAAGTGCTTGCTCATGACCTTGTCCATCGCCAGCGCGCTCGCCAGCACGCCCGAGCCGACGTAGGGCATCTCGAGCAGCTCGCACAGGCCCTGAACGGTCCCGTCCTCACCAAACCGCCCGTGCAGGCAGATGAACGCGACGTCGGCCTCGATCCCGGCGAGTTGCGCGACGAACTCGTCGTCGCCGGTGTCGATCTCGACGGTGTCGAAGCCCTTGGATGCAAGCGCCGCAGAGACCTGGGCGCCGGTGTTGAGCGAGACCTCGCGCTCAGCGGAACGGCCGCCCATCAGGACGGCGACGCGGATGTCTTCGGGTCGGATAGCCATGCGTGTTCCTCCGAACGTCAGAAGAGCCGACCGAGCCGGACCTGGTCGACAACCAAGAGCGCGCCCCACCACATGAGAACGCCGATGAACGTGGCCACGGACCCCTTGAGCAGGGCCGACGTGAACAGCGCGCCCTTGTGGGCGCCCGGTCTGCCGATCGCGGCAAACCAGCTTGCGAGCACGAGCAACGGTCCGGCGGCCGTCAAGGTGATGCCGCCGAGAAGCACGAGCGGGTAGATCTCGGAATCGAACACCGCGGTGCCCGACGGCACCTGGAGCAGTTGCCACACCGCGACGGCGCAGAACACGAGCCAGAGCACGTCGTAGGCGAAGAACGGCCAGATCGAGACGCTGGTCAACTCCGGACGCTCGGGCTGCGTAGCCTCGGCCTCAGCAACGACCGGGCGCTCGGGAGCGGGGATGTCGAACGTCGCGGCCGCGGGCTCCTCGGCCGGTGCGGGCTCCACGTCGAGGGGCGCTGCGGCCTGAGGCTGCGCCTGCTGTCCGTCGCCTTCGCCCGTCACCTGCTCGGTCGCCAGCGCGACGGCCGCCGTGAGTTCATCGTCTGATGCACTGTCGGTCGGGCCAAGCTCTGGCTCGACTTCATCTTGTACGGCGGCTTCGGCCTCGGTCACCCGCGTTCCTCCCCATCGGATGGAGCCAGTCTACGGTTTGCCGTGCGCCGCCTCAACCACGTCGGCATCGCGACCGAACCACGACAACGCCGCGGCGACGAGCGAGATGACGGCCCCCACCCGCAGGGCCACCGACATCCCGTGCACGAACCGGGCCGCGACGTCGGGCGCCACGCTCCCCTCGCCCGCCGGGATCCCCGCCGTGCCCACGAAGTACCCGACGATCGCAGCCGTCAGCGCGATGCCGACCGCCATACCCACGTTGCGGGCCTCAGCGACGAACGCCGAGCCCACGCCCGCACGCGCCCGCGGGGTCGCTCGCAGGACCGCCGAAGTGTTGGGCGATTGGAACAGCGCCATGCCCGAGCCGACCACGAGCAGACCGGCGACCACCAGTCCAATGTGGACGCTGGTGGGCAGGAACGAGAGCACGAGAAGCCCCACCGCGAGCACGCTCAGCCCGCCGGTGGCCAGCGAGCGGCTCCCGATCCGGTCGGAGGTCCTGCCCGCGAACGGCGCGAAGACCGCCATCGCCAAGGGGGTGACGGTGAGCACGAGCCCGGCCGAGCGCGGGTCGAGCCCGAGGATGCGCACCAGGTAGAACGGCATCGTGAACGTGACCGCGAACAGCGACAGATACGCCAGGGTCGCGGCACCGATGCCCGCCGAGAACTCGTGGGAGGCGAAGAGCCTCAGATCGACCATGGGCGTGGGCGCGCGCCGCTCCCACCAGATGAAGGCGGCGCCGAGAGCTATCGAGGCCACGACGGCGATCCACACGTCGGCCGCGAACAGCCCCGACTGCTCGACGGCGCTGAGGCCGAGCAGCAGCAGGAGCAGCGCGCCGCCGGCGAGTACGGCGCCGGGGAGATCGAACCGCTCGCCCCGGGGACACTCGTCAGGCAGAAGCCGCCATGCGATCGCGGCGACCACGACCGTGAGCGGCACGTTGATCAGGAATATCGACGGCCAGCCAAACGTCCCGATGAGCAGCCCGCCCAGCGCCGGCCCGACCGTGAGCCCGGCCGAGACCGCCAGCGAGATGTAGCCGAGCGCCCAGCCGCGGCGGTTGGGCGGGAACGTTCTGGCCACCAGAGCGGGACCGGCGGCGAACAGCATCGACGCGCCGACCGCCTGAAAGACCCGCGCCGCGACGAGCGCCTGAAGAGAGCCGGCAAACGCGCAGGCCAGCGAGCCGGCCCCAAATGCTAGCAGTCCCCACACGTAGAGACGTCTGAGCCCCCACGTGTCCCCCAGTCGTCCCATCGACAGCAGCAAGGCCGCGCTCGTCAGCAGATAGGCGCTGGTGACCCAGCTGACCGCTGCAAGGGTCTGCGAGAACTCCGCGGCGATGGAAGGCAGAGCGATGTTGACGATGCTCGAGTCGAGCGGGGCCAGAAAGGTGCCGATCACCAGCACGACCAAGACGGCGGTCGGACGCTGCGGGCCGGCCTCGCATGATGTGGTGTCTTCGTGAAGCGTGCTCACGCAGGGGTATCCTCGCTCTAGATTCGCTTCAGGAACGGCGCCATTGTCCCACGTGTGCGCAAGCATGCGTGGATGAACGAGATAAGGAGCGTCCGATGACCGACGATCACGACGTTGTGAACGACGCCGCACCGCCACCCGAGCAGGCCCCTCCCATCGCCGGCCACGCGCCGTCTGTACCGCAGCCGGCAGAGCCGCAAGCCGAACCGGCCTCCCCGTCCCCCCAAACCGTGCCCCCTGCCGCCGTCCCCCCTGCCGCTCCGCAGGCGACCACCAGCGAGCCCTCCGCGCCGCACGGGGTCTCCGTCGGCGTGGTCGTCGCGATCGCGGTCGTACTCGCGTTCGTCGTTGCCGCGTTCGCCGGCGCGGCGGCCGGCTTCCTTGGCGCCCGCCTCGCTTTGGGGCCGCAGGGAACGACCACCAAAGCCGCCAAGGTCACGGTGGTCCCCGCCAAGACGAGCGAGCCCGTGGTCGCCGCGGCGGCGGCCGCGGTGCCCTCGGTGGTCAACATCGACGTGCGCAGCGGCACGGTTGGGTCCGGCGAGAGCGGCCTGCCCACCGACCACCCCGGCGTGCCCATGATCGGCAACGGCTCGGGCGTCGCCTACAAGCGCGCGCCCGAGGGCGGCACCTACGTCCTGACCAACAACCACGTGGTCGAGGGCGCCGAGCGCCTGACGGTGCGCGACTCGTCCGGCCGCTCCTCGAGCGCCAAACTCATCGGGCGTGACCCCGAGACCGACATCGCCGTGGTTCTCGTCGACGAGAACCTTCCGGTGCTCGACGTCTCCGACTCCGCGAAGCTGCAGGTCGGGCAGACCGTGGTCGCCATCGGCTCCCCGTTTGGCCTCGAGCACTCGGTGACCTCCGGCGTCATCTCGGCGCTCGGTCGCTCGCTGCCGGAGGTCGGCAGCAACAGCTATCCGCTCGTGGACGTGATCCAGACCGATGCGGCCATCAACCCCGGTAACTCGGGCGGCGCCCTGGTCGACCGCGCCGGCAAGCTGATCGGTATCAACACCGCGATCTACTCCGACAGCGGCGCCAACGGAGGCATCGGCTTCGCCGTACCCTCCAACACGGCGATCCGCGTCGCCGACCAGCTCATCGAAGGCGGCGAGATCCGCCATCCGTTCCTCGGCATCGTCGGATCCACCATCACCCCGGAGGTCGCCGCCAAGAAGAAGCTTCCGGTCGAGGAGGGCGCGTTGGTCGAGCAGGTCGCCAAGGGCTCGGGCGCGCTGAAGGCCGGGGTCAAGCCGGGCGACATCGTGGTCAAACTCAACGGCTCTCCGATCCGCTCCATGGACGACCTGATCTTGCAGGTCCGCCGCAAGCAGATCGGCGACACCATCAAGCTGACCGTGCTGCGCGACGGCAAAGAGGTCCCGCTTGAGGTCACCGTGGGCGACAAGCCCGCCGAGTTCAAGAACCCCCCATCGACCGAGACCACCCCGACACCCAAGAAGAAGTAGCGCCGGTTCGACCGCCAAAGAAGAGGGCCCCGGCAACATTGCCGGGGCCCTTCTCGTCACAGGGGTCGCACGCTAGCCGCGCGACCGCAGACGCCGAAAGGCCACGATCGCGATGCCCGCGACGGCGATCAGAACCGCCAGTCCGACGATCCATACGGTCGGGCTCTGTCCCTCGGGTTCCTGGGCCGCGGCTCGCGCCTCCTCGCTCGCCCAGACACTGGAGCTCGCCTGCGCCATCGTGGTGACCGGGTTGTCGACCCCGGCTTTGGCGGCGAACTCCTCGGGCGCGGAGCGGTAGTACAGCGCCGCCGTCAGCTTCGCCGTGGTCACGCCCTCAGGCATCGCGAAGGTGTAGGTCGCCTCGACGGAACCCTTGGGCGGGATGCGGTCATCGGACTGGACGGCGGTGGCCTCCCACAGTTCGACCGGGTAGTTGCCCTTGTCGTCGCGCAGGACCGTGCCAAAGCGGCGCTCGCCCAGCGGCACCTTCTTGCCGTCCGCGCCGGTGGCGAACACCTCAAGCCACATCTCGCGAACCTCGGTCAGGCCGGTGGGAAGGTAGTGACCCGCGCCGACGTTGGCCACGGTGACGGTGACGGAGGCCTCCTCGCCCGCCGCCACGACGTCAGGTGCGTCGACGCTCACCTTCGCCGCGGACTTGAGCATCTCGGTGGCGCGCTGCGAATCACCCAGCGCGACCTGCCCGCCGGTGAAGGTCATCGTGAAGGCGTTCGGACGCTCCGGCCCGGTGCTGCACACCTGGGCGGTGCTCGGCCCGACGACGCCGGGCTTCACGGACATGTGGCAGTCCTGGCACGAGACACCCTCTGCCGCATAGGGGCTCTTCTTCCACTCCGCGTAGGTCGCCTCCAGGTGCATCCCGTTGATGGGGTGCCGGACGTTGTGGCAGCCCCCGCAGATCTCGGAGGTGGTGTGGAACTCGGAGTACTGGGCCGGGTGCGGCGCCTGGGGGTCCTCGAGCTGAGCGCGCATGATGCCCACCGGCTCCACCAGGTGGTTCGTGTTGCCGGGCTCACCCTCGGCCAGCCCCGTGGCCTGGTGACAGAAGGTGCACGTGACGCCCTCGGCCCCCACGGGGCTCAGGGTGGCGTCGGCGCTGAACTCGCCCGACATCGTCCCCACCGGACTGTGGCACGTGTTGCAGAACGCACCGAGCGTGCCCCCGCTTGCCGCTTGCGCGTCGGCCAGCTTTGTCTGATACAGAGGGTCCGAGACCGCCTGTGCGTGCATGGACGCCTGCCACTGGGCCTGCAGCGGACCGTGGCACGAGCACCCCTGCGCAGACGGGAACTGCGCGGACGAGGCGGCGCCCGGCTTCACCGGCTGCCCAACAGCGTGGGCGTCCGGCGCGGCGATCAACGCCATCGCCAGCAGGATCGCCGTCAGAAGGACTGGTCTTCTCAGGTCGGTCATGAGCGTGCTCCTCGATTCTCGGTCGCTCTTGAACAGGTGATGCCGGGCGAGTATACTTCATAATCGTTCCGATGTAGCAACCATTGCGGTTTGGAGCGGTGACACGATGATGACGGGCGAGATCGCACTCCAGCGGCTCAGAGAGGCCGGCCTGCGGCTGACGCCTCAGCGCAGAGCGGTCATCGATGCGCTGGAGGGCAACCGCTCTCACCCCGACGTCGACGCCGTCGCCGCGCGCGTCACCAAGCAGATACCCGGAGTCTCGTTGTCGACCGTCTACAAGACCCTGCACGAACTGGCCGACCTCGACATCGTCCAACGCCTGGATCTGCCCGGCTCGATGCGCTTCGACCCGGATACGACCGACCACGCGCACGCGGTGTGCGACTCGTGCGGTACCGTGTTCGACGTCGCCCTCGACGAATCGGTTCTGTCCTCGGTCGCCGAGCGAGCCGCCCAGAGCGGCGTGCGCGTGGGGCGCGTGCAGGTGTCGCTGTTCGGAACGTGCGAGGCCTGTACGGCCGCCTGAGGGGTACACCCATTGCCATAAGGCACCAACGAGAGGAGACCAGACATGGTCGAGATGTATCGCTGTTCCGGTTGTGGCTACCTGCACGTCGGTCCTGCACCCGAGAAGTGCCCCGTCTGCGGCGCGTCGCAGAAGTCCTTCTCGCTCTATGAGGGCCCGGGCGACCTGACCGGCAGCAAGACGCTGGAGAACCTCAAGGCCGCGTTCGCGGGCGAGTCCCAGGCGAACCGCCGCTACACCCTGTGGCGCCGCATCGCCGAACTCGAAGGCGCCCCCCAGTCGGCCCTCGACGCGTTCGATCGTGCCGCAGCCGAGGAGACCGCCCACGCGCTCGGCCACCTCGCCTACATCGCCGGCGCCACCACCACCGCCGACAACCTCGCGGCCGCCATGGCCGGCGAGGACAACGAGGCGACCGACATGTACCCCGGTTTCGCAGAGACCGCTGAGGCCGAGGGCTTTGGCGACATCGCCTACTACTTCCGCTCGGTGGGCCGCTACGAGGGCGAGCACCGTGAGGAGTACCGCACCGCTCTCGCCGACCTGGCCGCCCAGGAGTAATGCAGGACTCGGTCGTACCGGAGCGGTTTCCGGAAGCCATCGGGATCAAGGCCCTGGATGCGACGGGGCTCGCCGCCCTGGTCGAAAGCCTGGGCCAGCCCCGCTATCGCACCGCTCAGCTGGTGCGTTGGCTCTACGCGCGCGCCGCGACCGCCTACGACGAGATGACGGACCTGCCGGCCGGCCTGCGAGAACGACTCGCGGGCCGGCTCGCGCTCCCCTTCCCCGAGGTGGTCCAGCGACAGTTGTCGCACGATGGCACCCGCAAGTACCTGCTCAAGCTGGCCGACGGGGCGACCGTCGAGACCGTGGGGCTGCCCGCCGGCGATCGGCTCACCGTCTGCTTCTCGACGCAGGCAGGGTGCGCCATGGGCTGCTCGTTCTGCGCCACGGGCAAGGGTGGCCTGACGCGCAGCCTCGGACCGGGCGAGATGGTCGACCAGATCAACGTGGTGGCGACGGATTTCGGCCAGCGGGTGTCCAACGCCGTCGCCATGGGCCAAGGCGAACCCTTCGCGAACTACGATGCGACCCTCGGCGCGCTGCGCCTCCTGAACTCGGCTGATGGACTCGGCATAGGAGCACGCCACCTCACCGTCTCGACCTGCGGCATCCTCAAAGGCATCGAGAGGTTCGCCTCAGAACCCGAGCAGTTCACGCTCGCGGTCTCGCTGCACTCAGCGGTCCAGGCGACGCGTGACGCCCTCATGCCCGGCGTCGCGGCTATGCCCCTCGCCCGGCTGCGCGAGACGCTGGTGGCCTACAGCGAGGCGTCCGGCAGACGCCCCACCCTCGAGTACGCGCTGGCCGCCGGCGTCAACGACACCGACGACGAGCTCGCCGCCCTGAC
>CAZCRB010000077.1:0-7700 GCA_964500985.1 uncultured Eubacteriales bacterium | reverse complement strand
TGGCCGACACGCTCAAGGAGAACTCGGGCGAAGCGGTCGCCAAGCTCCAGAGCCTGGGCGTCGACGTCTACATGATCACCGGTGACAACCTGCGCACCGCCCGTGCGATCGCCGAGCAGGCCGGCGTTCCCGCCGACCACGTGCTCGCCGACGTGCTCCCTGAGAACAAGGCCGAGGAAGTCGCCAAGCTCCAGGCCGGCGGCAAGACCGTCGCGATGGTCGGTGACGGCATCAACGACACGCCGGCGCTCGCCCAGTCCGACGTGGGTATCGCCATGGGCGCCGGAACCGACGTCGCCATGGAGACCGGCGGCATCGTGCTGATCAAGAACGACCTGCGCGACGTCGTCACCGGTATCGAGCTCTCACGAGCCACCATGCGCAAGATCCGACAGAACTTCGTCTGGGCCCTCGGGTACAACACGCTGCTCATCCCGGTCGCCGCGGTGGGGCTGCTCTCGCCCTTCCCGTGGATCGCCGGTGCCGCGATGGCGTTCTCGAGCGTCTCGGTCGTCACGAACTCACTGCTGCTGCGCCGCTTCAAGCCGAGCCTGAGGCTCGAGACCAAAGCCGCCTAGCACCCCACATACGAGAGGAATCACCCACATGAACAAGAAGACGGTGCTCCGCGCCGCTGTTGCCGGCGCCCTCGCGGTCGGCCTGCTCGGACTGGTCGGTTGCGCGTCGGACTCCAAGGCGGAGTCCAAGAACCCGGACGTCTGGGGCTACGTGGCCTCGGCGGACAAGGCCAGCATCAAGCTCGCCGAAGACCAGGACGGCGCCAAGCAGCTCGTGGTCGACAAGGTAGTCGCCCCCGGCGACGCGTGGATCGTGGTGCACGCCGACGACAACGGCAAGCCGGGCATGCGCGTCGGGCTCAAGCACATCAGCAAGGGCGAGAGCACGGGCGTGAAGGTGACGCTCAAGGACCTCACGACGCCCAACGTGATCGTCGCGGTGCACGCCGACCGGGGCAAGGCCGGCAAGTTCGACTTCGACATGATGAACAAGGAGATGAGCCCCGACCGCCCCTACTTCGTCAACGAGAAGGAGCTCGCCAAGGTCGTCAAGGTCCGCGAGTTCGGTATCCCGACGCCGGCCGGCACCGCGCTGGTCGAAACGGCCGATCAGCCCGGCGCGACCGGCTCGCTGAAGGTCGATCGCGTCGTCGCCCCTGAGGGCGCCTGGGTCGTCGTGCATCTCGAGAAGGACGGCGGTCCCGGAGCGCGCGTGGGTCTGCTCCACATTCCCGCAGGCGAGAGCCGCGGACTGACGGTGGCGCTCGACCCGGTGACGCTCAGCGACAACCTGCTCGTGGCGGTGCATGCCGACCACGCGACGCCGGACGTGTTCGATTTCGACATGATGGACAAGATCAACAGCGCCGATCAGCCGTACTTCGTCGACGGCAAAGAAGTGGCGATCAAGGTGCGCGTGAAGTAGACACGCGCCACAGCACTCGCGTTCACGAGAGGGACCGCCCCGCCGGGTGGTCCCTCTCTGTCGTTCGGCGGCAGGTATGATGTGACGTGGCTGGCGGGGGAGACGGCGTGTTGGGCGCCGCTGACCGCAGCACCGGGAAACGCGAATCGAGGAGTCCAGACGTGCGAAGGGCGCTCGCGGTCATCACCATCGTCATAGCGGTGCTTCTGTTCGTGGGCTGCGCCGGGGCGGAGAGCGAGCAGCCGCCTGCCGCCGGCGCCGGCATGGGAGCCGAGGGCGGCATGGCGAGCGCGGGCGGGATGGTCGCCGGTGTGGTCGCCGCCTCGCGCGACGCGAGCATCGTGGTCGACCCGTCCCAAGACCTCGCCGACCGCATCACCGTCAAGCGCGTGCTCGCGCCGGCCGACGGGTGGGTCGTGGTCCGCTCGACGTTGCCGACCGGCGGCGTGCTGGGGGCGACCCGGGTCTCTCGGGGCGAGAGCTCGAACGTCGAGGTGCGCCTCGATGCCACCGACGACGCGCAGGTCATCGTGGGACTTCACGTCGACCGCGGCCAGCGCGGGTCGCTCGACTTCGACCCCAACCGTCCCGCTCGCAGCAACGACAAGCTCGTGCTCGTGAACCGGCGCCCGCTCGAGCAGACGGTCGCGCTCGAAGGGTGGGGGCGCGATGCGCCGCCGCACGAGGTCTCGCTTCTCGTCGAGGACCAGCCGGGGGTGCGCGGCGCGCTCAAGGTGCGCCAGGTGCTCTCGCCCGGGCCGGCCTGGGTCTCCGTGAACCTGATCGAGAACGGCCTGCCGGGCGCCCAGGTGGGGCTCGCGGCGGTGTCGGGAGAGGTGTTCGAGCTCGCCGTGCCCCTCAAGAAGGTGGCACTGACCGACGAGCTCGTGGTCACGCTGTTCGCCGACGACGGGGCGCCCGGCATCTTCGAGTTCCGCTACGACCGCCCGCGCGAGTCGGTCGACCAGCCCTACAAGACCGCGGACACCGTGGTCTCGGAGCGCGTCCGGGTCAGATAGCGAGCGGCAGGTCATCGTATCCCGCCAAGGGGTATAGCCTTCTCATTGTGACGCAGGTCACAGTCTGGGGTCCTCTCGCGGGATCTCGCCTCATGGGAAGGGGGACGTGATGTCTGGCCGTACTCGCCTCGCCGTCATCGCAGCGCTGGCCGTCGCACTCCTGCTCGCCTTCGCGAGTCAGGCGGCCGCCGGCAGGATGCCGATGCGCGACATCCCGTACGACAACTCGGCCGCGATCAAAGGGGTCGATGCGCCCCGACAGCTCACCCGCGCTCAAGCCAAGGCCGCGCTGGCCGCCCAGGGCGAGCCGTACCTGCACGAGGGACGCGAGCCCGACCTGACGCTCACGCTCTACGATTGGGACCCCGCCCATGCTGGCCCGCACACCGTGCCTTTCTGGAAGGAGTACGCGGGCGCCCACTCGGACGTCTACGTCGGCTGGAACGACCTCACGCCGCCGCCGTCCTCGTCACAGCAGAGCCACACCATCACGTCGTCGCAGATCGACTATCTCGGCAACGAGTTCGATGCGCGGATCTGGGCGAGCGACGTCTTCCACTTCGGCAACTACAAGCCGCGCGTGCCCAAGGCCCTGCCGCCGGAGCAGGCCGCGGTCTATGACGGCTCTCGCGCGGCCATCATGGTCTACAACATCCGTGACGAGGCGTACTGGAGCGACTACCGCTTCTACATCGCGGGCTACTTCTGGGGCGGGCTCAACGACGAGCTCGGCATCAACGCGATCTTCGTCGACAGCTACGATTGGGCGAATCGCGTCGGCGCCGACGCCGCGCGCCCCTACCTGTACGAGGGGACCATCGCCCACGAGTTCCAGCACCTGATCCACAGCGATGTCGACGGTGACGAGGACTCCTTCATCGACGAAGGCTGCGCCGATCTGGCCGAGCAGTTCATCTACGGCACCCAGACGACCGACAGCCACATCGGAGAGTACCTGTTCTACCATCGCGACTCGCTGCTCGACTGGAAGGGCGAGCTCTTCGATTACGGCAACGCCGTGCTGTGGCAGGACTACCTCTGGGAGCACGCCGGTGGTGCCCAACTGGGCGCGCCGATGGCGCAGCGGGTGACCGAGGGCTTCGACCCCTTCGCCGACACGGCGGACAAGTTCTCGGACCCGGGGGACCGGTTCACGTGGGAGCTCGTACAGGACCAGGACAACGGGCTGACCGGCGTGGCCAACCGCTATGCGGGCGGTCTGGACGAGGTCGAGCAACTGCACCGCGACTACACGTTGGCGAACCTGCTCGACGGCAAGGTCGCCGAACCGCAGTGGAACTATCGCAACCTCAGGCTGGGCAGCGCCGACTCGGCCGGCTACACGGTCGATCAGGGTCTCGCCTACTACCAGAGCAACGTGAACGGCAACATGCCTCCGACCCGCAAGAACGTGCGGCGCCGGACGGCGACCGAGCCTTGGGGCGCGTACTACCGCACGTTCGGCGGCATCGAGCCGGGGTTCACGATGCGCTTCGAGGGTCCGAGCGAAGACGGCGTCGCACCCCACTCCGCGCCGACCGCGTGGTACAGCGGGCTCGGCAACGGTCTGCAGATCACGACCGAACGCACCATCCCCGATGTGCCCGCCGGCTCCGCGCTGAACTTCTGGACCTGGTTCGACATCGAGGAGGACTGGGACTACGGCTACGTCGAGGCCTCATCCGACGGCGTGACGTGGACGACCTTGCCGCAGCTCTCAGCGCTGAGGGTCGCAACGGGCAACGCGTTCGGCTCGAGTGCCTGGGGCGGTCCGGGAGGCTTCACGGGCAACTCGGGAGGCTGGCAGGAGGCGTCGTTCGACCTGTCCGGGTTCACCGGTGACGTGAAGGTGCGCTTCCGCTACGCGACCGACGAGGCGTCGAACGGTCTCGGCTGGTACGTCGACGACCTGTCGTGTGCTTCGGGCGTCGGCACGCTCGTCGACCCGATCGACTCCGCGGCGGACTGGACCAACGATGGGTGGCTGTTCACGACGGGGATGCAGAGCAACGACTGGACGGCCGACGCCTACGTGCCCTACCTGAAGGCCACCAAGAGCTGGTACACGGTGCGGCCCTTCGTCGGAGTCGACGGTGCCGGCATGGTCGGTTCGACCTGGATACCCTCTCAGTACTTGAAGAGTGGGCGCGCGTACGGCATCGTGTCCAATCGTCCGCGCGACGGCGTCTTCAGCTCCAACGGGCGCCTGACCATCTCCAAGGGCAAGTAGCCCGAGGGACATCTGTCGTTTCGCGGCGGCACCGGGGCGACCCGGTGCCGCCGCCGTATGAAGGGCGCCGCTATGCGCATTCTCGTGATCGGCGCCAGCGGGCGCACCGGCCGGCAGATCGTCGAGCAGGCGCTCGGCCACGGGCACGAGGTGCGGGCGCTCGTACGCTCCCAGGCACTCGAGCTGAGCCATCCGCGCCTTGAAGTCGTCACGGGCGACGTGCTGGACTTCGACGCCGTCAGCGCGGCCGTCGAGGGTATGGATGCGGTCGCGTTCGCGGCGGGCTCATCCAACGTGCGTCCGGTGACGGTCTACTCCGCGGGCATGGCAAACGTGGTGCACGCGATGGCGCTGCACCAGGTCGACCGCGTGGCGATGGTGACGGCGGCGGGTGTGGGGGCCACCAACGACCCCAACCTGTCAGTGAGCCTCAAGGTGATGATCACGACGGTGCTGCGGCCGGTCTACCAGGACATGGAGGCGGGGGAGCGCCGGCTGATGGCCTCGGGGCTGGATTGGACTATCGTCCGCCCCGTGGGCCTGTCGGACGGACCGCTGACCGGGACCTACCGGGTGTCGCTGGACGGTTCGCTGCTGCCCAAATCGAGCCGGGTGTCGCGGGCCGACGTCGCGGCGCTCGTGCTCAAGGCGCTCGAGACCGGCAGCTACTCGCTGCGCACGCTCGTCATCGCGGACGGCTAGGCCGGACTACTTCGCCTCGGGCGTCACGAGCAACACCTTGAGCCGCCCGTCGGGGTGCGGCAGATCGGCGAGCACCTTGGTCGTGGCCTTGACGGGCGGGTTCCAGACCGAGACCCACAGATACGGCGTGTCGGTCGGCGGCTTGGCCTCGTTGGTCCAGAACAGGCGGGCGTCGCGGTTGACCGGCGCATCGAGCGGCTCGAGCGTGTCTCGGCCAAAACGGAAGCCGGAGTAGTAGTTCAGTCCCCACAGGTGGTACTGGTGGTCGGTGTAGATCGGCAGCGAGCGGTCGGTCGCGTTGAGCACGACCGCGGCGCGGCGCAGCGACGCCCAGCGCGAGTTGTCGCGCCAGTTGTCCGTGAGCCGGTGCGCGAAGGGAAGCAGCACGAGGAAGCACAGCACCGCGGCCGCCACCGGCGCCCACCGGACGGGCCGTGGCAGCCGGAAGGCGAGCCACCAGATCGCGGCGGCGAAGAGCAGCAGGGCCGGCGCGACGATCGGCTCGGCGTAGCGGTAGCTCGTGTCCAGACCGTGCAACGGGCTGACCACGTCGAGGTAGAACCAGAACCCCCAGGCCCACGCGAGCAGCAGCCATGACTGCCGGCTGCGCTTGATGAGCGCCCACACCGAGCCCGCGACCAGCGTCAGGGGCAGCCACAGCAGGGCGCGCTGCGTCGTGTACTGCTTCCAGAACCGCTCCGCCCGAAACTCGAAGCCGCTCTTCTGGTACGAGGAGTAGAAGCTGCTCGTGCGGTGCCAGTCGACGAGCGGATCGCCCGACAGCAGCCAGAACACCCCGGCCCCCGCCAGCAGCGCCCCGGCCAGTCCGGCGAGCGACCACAACGAGCGCTTCCAGCGCGCGGGATCGATGATCGCACCGATAGCGAGGATGCCCGGAAGAAAGACGATGGCGTTGACGCGCGAGTAGTACGCGAGCGCCAGGGCCGCACCCGACGCGATCGCCCACCAGCGCCACCCGCGATCGCGCGTGATCGCCAGGACCCCGAAGAGCACCGCCAGCACGATGAACAGCCCCTCGATGGGGTCGGGGAGCAGCTGGGTGGCGTGCTCGATCTCGAGCGGCACCGACGCCATGCCAAAGGCGGCGAGCAGCCCCACGCGGTCGTCGTAGAGCTCGCGGCCCAGGAAGAACACCGCGGCGACCGCGGCGACGGAGCAGGCGAGCGGCCAGGCCGTCGAGACGTGCTCGCCAAAGCCGAACAGCTTGTTGGACGCGAGCATCGGCAGCATCAGCGGAAGGCGGCTCGAAGCGTAGAAGACCTGCTCGTCGAAGAGCGAGCCGCCCGAGAGCACGTGGTTGCTGAGCTCCATGTAGCGCAGCATGTCGAGCCGCGCTATGCCCACGAACATCCACAGGCGCAGCGCTCCCGCGTACAGGACCACGCCGGCGAGCAGCGCCCAGCGCCACAGCGGCGACAAGTCGTGACGGCCGGGCGCCGTCAGCCCCGCGCGACCGCTCACCCTACGACCGCCCCACGAGCACGGCGCCGGCGATGACCAGCACGATGCCGGCGATGCGGCCCGCGCTGAGCGTCTCGTTGAACACGAGCCAGCCGGACAGTGCGACGAACACGTACGAGAGCCCGAGCATCGGGTAGGCCCAGGACAGGTCGGCATCGGCGAGCACGCGCATCCACACGACCACGGAGAGGACGAACAGCACGAGGCCGGTCCACACCTGCCAGTTGGTGAACGCCGCCCAGATGAACGAGACGATCGTGGACTTCTGCTCGGGCGTCACCTTGTTCAGCCCGAGCTTCAGAAACGTCTGGCCGATGCCGGAGAGCAGCACCGACGTGATGATGAAGATGACCGATCTGCCCGCGCTCATCCGATCTCCCCCGTGTCGACGAGATGGTGCACGTAGGTGCGGGTCTCCTCCGCGCCTGGTGAGGCGCCGACCTCCATCACGAACGCCTGAAGGATCGACTGGATTCCCACGATGAGCGGCAGCACCGCGAGCATCACGGTGCCGATCGTGTTCGCCACCCCGGTGATGTTGGCCAGCACCAGGCGGTAGACGCCGAACGTCACCCCAAAGGCGGCCATCAACGTGCCGAACACGCCCAGGGCGCCGATCGCGCCAAAGTCGGTGAGCAGGTACTTGCGGGTCACGCGGAACCACCAGCCGCGCAAAAGGCGCGGGGGGAACGAGAGCATGATGCGGCCGATGCGCACGTCGGAGACCTCGTTGCCGTACAGCGTCGCGACGGGGACGTCCACGGCGCGCGCGCTGACGGTGTTGAGCCAGATGAGCATGTCGTTCTCGAAGAAGTAGTCCTGCG
>CAZCRB010000076.1:0-7757 GCA_964500985.1 uncultured Eubacteriales bacterium | reverse complement strand
CTCACCTGGGACGCGGCGGCGGGTCGCACCGTCGAGGCGTACCGCCGGGCGATCGCGAAGGGTGGCGCGGCCAGATGAGGCGCTGGGAGGACTCGGTCTTCGTCTTCATCTCGACCAACACGGTCCACGTGGAGGGCGGCGTCGAGGAGCGGTGGATCCCGGTCATGCAGGCGCTCATGGCCAAGGGTGCGGGCGTCCGCTTCCTCGCGGTGATGGGTTCCCCGATGGGCGAGTGGGCGCGCGAGCTCGGCATCCAGGTCGACCCCTACATCCTCGACAAGTGGAACGTCGTGCGTTCGCGCTCGCGTCTGCGCAAGTACCTCAAGCGGTACGTGCCGGTCGCGGCGCACTCGACCGGCCTCGAGGCCGATCTGCTGCTGCGCTGGGCCGCCCGCAAGGTCCCCGAGACCGCCGCCATCCACACGCTGACGAGCCTGCCGCAGCAGACGCGCCGCCGCCGTCCGATCAACGCCCTGATGCGCCGCTTCGACGAGGTCGGCATGCGCAGTTCGGCGGCCGTGTTCGTCGGTGACGAGTCGCTCGCCGCCGAGGTGCGTTCCGCCGGTGTCGCGGCCGAGCGCGTGGTCCTCGATCCGCCTTCGCAGGACCCGGCCGACGAACGCGCCAGCATCGCTGTCCACCTCGCGCTGTACCAAGACCTCATGGCGCAACGGGGCGCCGGCAGCTGACCCGCACCCCCGGAGGGGGCGAAGATGTGGCGGTTTCGTGAAGCGTGCTGATACCGCGCCCCGCTTGTGCGTATACTCGGCACGCTCGATGCAGGTATGGTCTGCGGACCCGGGCGACCGGGCGCACGGCCAACTCGAAAGGAACCGCATGTCTCGCACGGAACGCACACAGAGTGTCGGCGCGGCCCTGGTCGTCGTCCTTGTGGTGGCGCTGGCCCTCTTCGCGGTCGTGGGCCTGAGCGGATGCTCCGGTTCGGGCGGCAAGGACACGGCGAGCCGCAGCCAGGAGATGACGCCCGGCGAGTTCCCCGAGAAGAAGGCGGCCGAGCCGGTCCAGCCTCCGCCCCCCATGCTCAAAGACCCGCGCTCCTCGGTCTACTCCTACCTCTTGTGGATCAGCTACGCCTACCGCATCTCGAACTCCGAGGTCGCCACCATGGCGTTCAGCCCGTTCGAGGAAGTGCGGGTCAACTCCTACGTCGAGCTCAACAAGCAGGAGGCGCGCGCGATCGATCAGCGGCTCATCGGCATGAACTTCAAGACGGTCGAGTCGAAGGGCGACACCGCGACGGTCACGGCCAGCGAGGTGTGGCGCTACCGCTACATCAAGCTCGGCAGCGATGAGTACCAGGGCGAGCCCCACACGGTCTCCTACGACACCACGTACACGGTGGTGAAGTACCCGGACAAGGGGTGGCTCGTCGACTCGGTCGAGGCCTCGCCGCAGGGCGGTCAACAGCCGGAGTAGGCGCCACCGCCCTCGAAGACGGCGGGCCCCATCGCCGGCCCCGGCCCCGCGCCGGCGGCGGAGTGCTATCACAGTCGATAACCCCGTGGGGTATCTCAGCGCAGAATGCCTGTGAGATTCATCACATATCGTTAATTTTGATGAAGTTTCTGTGCTTTTCGGGTTGACCCCCATCATTAAGGTTCCGATACTTCCGATGAAGCCTCGCAAAGGGGCTATTGGCGCATTTGTGGGGTTCGGAGCCGACGACCATACTCAGGCACCCGGATCCCCCAGACTAATCGGTTTGCCGGACCGAAGTGGGGATGAGCTGTGAGAAGCAGGATCTGGATCGCGATGGCGGTGCTCGTCGTGGCGGTGGTCGCGGGGGCGATGCTGCCCGCGATGGCGCTGGCCGCCGACCACACCAACGCCCAGTGCGTCTCGTGTCACGACCCCGTGTTCTGGGGCATCGACTTCGAGGTGCCGGACGTGAACCGGGACACGGCGTGCCGCAAGTGCCACCTCGACAGTCTCGCGAGCACGCATCCCTACCACAACCAGAACGGCAACTGTGGTGCGGTCTGTCACCCCGGCTACGGCGCATCGCTCGTGGCCAACGTGCCGACCGGCGTGTACACGGGCGGCGCCTTCGCGTCTCCCGGCTCGCAGGCCACCGACGCCTCGCTTCTTCACGTGATCCACTCCCAGGCCCGCTGGCCTGTCGGCGTTTCGACCGATAACAGCAAGTGCGCGAGCTGCCACGCCGTCGCCGCCTGCGACGCGTGCCATGACAACGGGGACCCCGCCGCCAGCCATGGCGAGCACGGTCAGCCGCCGAGCTTCCCCGCCACGACGACCCCCATCGTCCCCTGGGTCGGTACCACCTCACCCGGCGTCACCGCACTCGAGTCCGAGGACACCGCGCAGGTCGGCCGTGCGCTTCTGTGCGGTTCTCCGGCATGCCACGACATCACCGGCATCGGTTCGTCGGCACCCAAGCTCATGGACAGCATGAACCACGACGCCGACCCGGCGAACGGCTACGTCTACACGGAGGTCACCAAGACCGGCACGTGGAAGGACTACATCAACACCAAGTACACGATGGGTCACGAGGCGCCGTCCAACAACCTGAACGCCACCATCTCCATCAACTTCACCGGCCAGCGTGTCGTCCTCGTCGCCGACAAGGACCCGTACCGCGGCAAGGGTGAGATCTCCATCGACGGCGTCGTCAAGGGCACCGTCGACTTCTACAACGCGGCGACGCTGACTCAGCAGGCTGTCTGGACGAGCGAAGCGCTCAGCCCGGGCCTGCACACGTTCAGCATGCGCGTCACCTACACCAAGAACGCCGCGGCGCGCGGCTACTACGTGCCGCTCGACCAGCTGCGCGTCTACGAGGTCTCGCCGGGCAGCATCGCGCCGCAGTGCGGCAGCTGTCACTTTGCCGAGGCACCCGATCCCCACGGGGGTGAGCACCCGGGTGGCGGCACGCCGGTCACCTTCAGCCACGATGCGTCTCCCACGGCCGACAACATCCTCGCGACCACGGACGGCTCGTATCGCTGCGATTCCTGCCACACGACGCGCTACCGCGAGGAGCACATCCGCACCTCGTCCGCGCCGTACGGTGACCCCAACGCGACGTGCTACTGCCACTTCAACACGCCCCAGTCCGCGCCCATGACCTGGACCGGCACGTGGGAAGGCGAGACTGCCGGCTGCACCTACGGCACCGAGTGCCACACCAAGACGGGCCGGACGATCCACGGCACCCTTGCGGCCAAGCACACCCCGGCGGCCGATGCCGGCAGCATCGAGTGCCAGTCGTGTCACCCGGGCGATCTGGCCTCCGCCCACAAGAACACGGTGCCCGGCAACGGCTGGATGGAGACGAACTCCTGCACGGTCTGCCACGGGCGCAGCCCCAAGTACACCACGGCCAAGAGCTGTGTCGACGCAAGCTGCCACAGCGGCACGGGCATCGTCTCGATGGCGACGCACTACAGCCTCTCGCAGCACAACATGACCGGTGCCAGCTTTGGGCGCGCGGTGACCTCGGGCGGCTCCGCCTCGGCCACGTGCGCCGACTGTCACGAGTCCGATCTCTCCGCGGCGCACACGAGCGTCAACCCGGTCGCCGGTAGCCCGTACGGCGCCACCGTCGACTGCAACGAGTGCCACGCGGACACGCGCACCTACGGTGCCGCCGAGGTTGCGGCAAACTGGACCAACGACCTGTGCGAGGACTGCCACAAGATCGGTGGGTCCGCCGTCATGCACAGCGCGACCACGGCTCCGGCCGTCGCCGACACCGGAAGCGCCGGCTGCGGCAACACGGGCGCCTCGTGCCACACCACCACCGACCTGCACGCGCTGCACAAGAACGCTGCGGGCGGCTGCGCGCTGACCGGTTGCCACAACTACGCGATCGAGGCCTTCGTTCCCACGGCCAAGTCGTGCGGTACCGGCGGCGGCGCGTGCCACGGCACGTACACCAACTCCACCCACACGCACGCGGCGGACCTGCCCAAGCACCAGCCGACCGCGCTGACCCAGGCCAACGACGCCTCGTTCTACGCGACGAAGTGCGGCGACTGCCACGACGTGCGCAACTCCAACACATCGCTGACCAACGAGCACGCGATGGCGACCTCGGCCAAGACGACCGATGCCACCAACAACTGCAAGAACTGCCACAACAACGCGAACTCGGCGACGGCGGTGGCGAACAACTGGTCTGCCAAGGACTCGACCAGCGCCTGCGCGGCCTGCCACACCGGTGGCCTCGCCGTTCACGCGACGTCGAACACCGCAGCGCACACGGTGACCTCCACCGGCTGCTCGGCTTCGGGTGCCGGTTGCCACAACACCGGAGACCTCGCAGCTGTCGGCAGTGACAAGGGCACCGCCATCCACGACAACTGCCTGCGCTGCCACGATCGCACCGCGACCGCGCCGAACATGGCCTACGACCCGACCAAGAAGACCTGCGGTTCGGGACGCAACTGCCATGCGACGGCGGGCCAGTACAACACCACCACGTACGTCCATAACGGCACCACCGGCGCCGGCCTCGCGGACGGCAACGACGCTCCGCACCACACCGCAGCCGCGATGACCGGTACCGTGAGCACCGGCGCGAACAACACCTGCGGCTCGTGCCACAGCGGCACCCTCGCCGCCTCGCACAGCAACACCATGACCGGCTGGTCCAACACCTGCACCGGCTGCCACAACGCCACGACCCCGGTCAACGGTGTGACGCAGGTCAAGGCCAACTGGACCACCGACTCGTGCACCGACTGCCACACGGTGGGCAACGGCTGGCACTCCAAGTTCGGCACGGCGAGCCACAACGGTGTGCCGACCGGTGCCAACACCTGCGATCCCGCGTGCCACGCGTCCTACGACACGCTCGATCTGGCGGAGATCCACGACGGCAAGCCCAACGGCTGCAAGACGGCCGGCTGCCACAACCTCGACACGCCCATGGGTAGCGCCGGCAAGACCTGCGGCACCGGCGGCGCATGCCACGGCACCTACGCCGACGGCAACCACGGCTCGGCCACGGCCCACACCTTCTCGGCCGCCTCGGACTACAACGCTGCTGCTGAGACCGGATGCACCAACTCCGGCGCCGGCTGCCACAGCACCGAGACGAACAGCTACGGCAACTACTCGATCGCCCAGTACCACCCGGCCGCGTCCGTCACCTGCCTGGCGAGCAAGTGCCACACGAGCCCGAGCTACTCCAAGACCGGGGCCGGGCGCGAGTGCGCGTCGTGCCACGACGGTCAGTACTCGTTCGCCGGCGACGTCGTGAACCTCACGAGCTCGACGATCGGCAACGGCCACTACAACGTGACCACGCACACGCCCGAGGCCACCAACATGAGCTACTCGCTCACGGCGGGCGGCACGGCAGGCGCGACGTGCTCGCAGTGCCACAGCCCGAGCATCGGCGGTGGCCCCAACGGCTACACCAACCAGCACACCAACATCACCATCGCGGGCAGCCCGTACGGCGCGTCGCTGGGTTGCGGTGAGTGCCACAACGACACGCGCGTCAACGGCCAGACCGAGGTCACCACGGCCACCCGCACCGATCAGTGCGAGGACTGCCACAAGACCACCGGCACGACGAGCAACTTCGATCACGCCACGACCGTGCCGGCCGTCGCCGACACCGGCGCTCTCGGTTGCGGCGCGACGGGCACCAACTGTCACACCAGCACCGACCTGCACGCGCTGCACAAGAACGCCGCGGGCGGCTGCAACCTGACGGGTTGCCACAACTACGGCGCACAGGCGCTGCTGCCCACGCAGAAGTCGTGCGGCACCGGCGGCACGTGCCACACCGGCTACACCAAGAACACCGCGTTCCCGACGCACACCAACTCGCTTGAGACGACGGCCCACGCGCCGACCAACACCGCTCAGTCGGCGGCCACCTGGTCGGTCAGCGGCGGTTCCTACACCTGCGGCGGCTGCCACATCGTGACCAAGGCGGAAGGCGGACTCGACTCCGAGCACGCCCTGACGACCTCGGCCAAGACCACGAGCGCCGGCAACAACTGCGCGAACTGCCACAACAACGCGCTGTCGACCACCGCGGTCTCGAGCAACTGGTCCGCAAAGGACACGAGCACCGCGTGCGCCCAGTGCCATACGTCGACGCTCGCGATCCATGCCGACCAGAACTCCGCCATCCACACGGTCACCAACACCGGGTGCGGCGCGAGCGGCGTCGGCTGCCACAACACCAACGACATCAGCTCGACCGGCACGACGGCCACCGCCGCCAACACGGTCATCCACAACAGCTGCATGCACTGCCACGACAAGGCGGGCGCTGCCAGCTGGAGCAACACGATGATCGCCGGCAACGGCAACCTGAAGTACGTGCCGGCCACCAAGACGTGTGGTGCGGCCACCGGCTGCCACACGAGCGCGTACTACAGCACCGCGAACCTCAACCACCGCATCGGCCGCGGCGACGCCGTCACCGGCACCGACGCCCGCCACCTCGCCACCGGCATGACCTCGACGGTCACCTCCGGCACGGCGAGCTCGGCGTGCTCCGCATGCCACGACAGCTACCTGGGCAACGCGCACAGCACGACCAACGCGACCAACAACCTCGGTTCGGGCCACACCGCGTGGACCAACGCGTGCACGAGCTGCCACAACGAGACCCGCACCCCGACCGCCAACGCGGCGACCACCGTCAAGGGCAACTGGCCCACGGACACGTGTGCGGACTGCCACAGCACCTACCACGACACCATCGGCACCGCGAGCCACACGGGTACCTCGACGCAGGGCTGCGGCGCCAGCGGCACGAACTGCCACACGACCTACGACCTGCTGACCCTGCACAAGAACAACGCGGGTGGCTGCGAGTTCAGCGGCTGCCACGACGCGACCAACAAGGGCAAGCGTCCGACCGCCAAGACCTGCGGCACCGGCGGGGCGTGCCACACCACCTACTCGGGTGCTGAGGGCTTCACTCACGTGAACTCGCAGGAGCTCGCCGACCACCGTCCGACGAGCGGCAACACCGCTCAGTCCGCGGCGACCTGGGCCGTCGGTGGCACCACCTACACCTGTGGCCAGTGCCACCTCGTGACCTACGCCGACGGTGGCCTGTACTCGGCCGAGCACACCTCGACCAACTCGGCCAAGACCCTCGACGCGACCAACATCTGCAAGAACTGCCACAACAACTCGCTGTCGACCACGGCCATCACGAGCAACTGGTCCTCGAAGGACTCCTCGAGCGCATGCGCCCAGTGCCACACCGGCACCCTGGCGATCCATGCCACCGAGAACACCGCGCTGCATACGACCACCAACACCGGTTGTTCGGGCACCGGCATCGGCTGCCACAACACCACCGATCTGAGCTCGACCGGCACGACGGCCACCGCCGCCAACACGGTCATCCACAACAGCTGCGTCCGCTGCCACGACAAGGCCGGCGCCGCCAGCTGGAGCTCGGCGATGGCCGGCACCGGAAACGGCGTCAAGTACAACCCGAGCGTGAAGACCTGCGGTCAGGCGACCGGCTGTCACACGAGCGGCTTCTACAGCACGGCCAACTACAACCACCAGATCGGCCTGCCGGGCGCCGTCAACGGTAACGACGCGACGCACCACACCGCGACGGGCATGACCTCGACGATCACCTCGGGCACAGCCTCGGCCGCCTGCTCCGCGTGCCACAGCAGCACGCTGGCCGCCGCGCACGATCCGGCCAAGACCACGGCGGCCTTCGGCTCCGGCCACACGGCATGGACCAGCGCCTGCACCGGTTGCCACAACGAGAACCG
>CAZCRB010000075.1:0-7846 GCA_964500985.1 uncultured Eubacteriales bacterium | reverse complement strand
ACGGGCACCAAGGAGGTGGCCGTCGCGGTGGGCCGCAACAACCGTGCGGTCTCGATCATCGGCGGCGGCGACTCGGTCGCCGCGCTCAAGAAGTTCGGTCTCGAGGACCGCGTGACGTTCGTCTCGACCGGCGGCGGCGCCTCGATGAAGCTGCTCGAGGGCGCACCGCTGCCCGGTGTCGAAGCACTGCTCGACAAGAACGCGTAACGGACCCGGCGCGCTGCGCCGTCGACGTGTCGCCTCACGGCGGCGAGAGGGGAGCGAGCCATGGGCCGCAAGCCGATGATCGCGGGCAACTGGAAGATGTACAAGACGCCGGGCGAGGCGGTCGCGCTCGTTCAGGGCATCGACAACCTCCTGATGGACGAGGGCGCGCTGCTCGACAGCGTCGAGGCGGTCGTGGCGCCCCCGGCTATCGATCTCAAGAGCGTCTCCACCGTGCTCGAGTTCGACAAGAGCGGTGTGACGCTGTCTGCCCAGAACGTGTTCTGGGAGAGCGAGGGCGCCTTCACCGGCGAGATCTCGCCGCGCATGCTGGCCGATGTCGCGTGCACCTACTGCATCGTCGGGCACTCCGAGCGCCGCGAGTACTTCGGTGAGACCGACGAGACCGTCAACCGCAAGGTCAAGGCGCTTCTCGCGGCGGGCATCACGCCCATCATGTGCTGCGGCGAGTCGCTCGAGACCCGCGACGCCGGCGAGACCGACAACTTCGTGCGCTCGCAGGTGCGCCTCGGCCTCGAGGGCCTCACGGCCGAGCAGGCCGGCGAGGTCGTCATCGCGTACGAGCCCATCTGGGCCATCGGCACCGGTCGCACGCCCACGCCGGAGTCCGCAAACGACGTCTGCCGCTCGATCCGCGCCACCCTCGGCGCCCTGTTCGGACAGCCGGCCGCGATCCGCGTGCGCATCCTGTACGGCGGCTCCGCCAAGCCCGAGAACATCGCCCTGTTCATGCCCGAGCCCGACATCGACGGGGCGCTCGTCGGCGGCGCATCGCTTGACGCCGAGTCGTTCGTGTCGATGGTCAAGACCGCGGCCGAGTTCGCGTAGATGGCCCGCAACCTGCCCGCGCTCATCGCCGTCCTCGACGGGTTCAGTCGCGGGACGCCCGGGCCCGGCAACGCCGTCGCGGCCGCCGACACCCCGCATCTGGACGCCCTGTTCTCCGAGTGGCCCACCACGACGCTCGCCGCCAGCGGGCTCGCGGTGGGGCTCCCCGAGGGCCAGATGGGCAACTCCGAGGTGGGCCATCTCAACATCGGCGCGGGGCGGGTGGTCTACCAGGAGCTCACGCGCATCGACCTGGCCATCAGCGACGGTTCGATCTTCGACAACGCGGTCCTGGCCTGCGCGATCGACGCCGCCGTGACCGCCGGCAAAGCCGTCCACTTCATGGGCCTGCTCTCCGACGGTGGCGTCCACAGTCACGAGAAGCACCTGTACGCCTTGGTCGAGCTCGCCAAGCGGCGCGGGGCGCGCGACGTGTGGGTGCACGCCTTCCTCGACGGCCGCGACACGCCGCCCCGCTCGGGTCTCGGCTACGTGCAGGCGCTCGAGGACGAGCTCGCCGGCATCGGCGTCGGCGCGGTGGCGACCGTGATGGGCCGCTACTACGCCATGGATCGCGACAACCGTTGGGACCGGGTCGAGCGTGCCTGGCAGGCGATCGTGCTCGGCGAGGGGCTGCCCGCGGACTCCGCGACCGCCGCGGTGGCGGCGTCGTACGAGGGCGGCAACGGTGACGAGTTCGTCGTGCCGAGCGTGGTGGCGCCGGCGCGCGTCACCGACGGCGACGCGGTCATCTTCTTCAACTTCCGCCCCGACCGCGCCCGCGAGATCACGCGCGCGTTCACCGATGCCACCTTCGAGGGCTTCGAGCGCCCGGTGTTCCCGGCGACGCACTTCGTGTGCCTCACCGAGTACGACCCCACGATCCCCGCCGCGGTCGCGTTTCCCAAGCAGCTCCCGCGTCACGTGTTGGCCGACGTCCTCGCCGAGAACGACCTGACGCAGCTCCACATCGCCGAGACCGAGAAGTACGCGCACGTCACCTTCTTCTTCAACGGCGGCTCGGAGGAACCCAAGGCCGGCGAGACGCGGATCCTCGTGCCGAGTCCCAAGGTCGCGACCTACGACCTGCAGCCCGAGATGAGTGCGCCCGCCGTCACCGAAGAGCTGCTCGCCGCGATCGCGCGTGACGCCGCCGACGTCTACATCGTGAACTACGCGAACTGCGACATGGTCGGTCACACCGGCGTGTTCGAGGCGGCGGTGCGCGCCGTCGAGGCCGTCGATGCGGGTATCGGTGCGGTCGTGGAGGCGATCCACCGGCGCGGAGGCGTCGCCCTCATCACGGCGGACCACGGCAACGCCGAGGCGATGGTGGACCCCGACGGCGCCACACCCTTCACCGCCCACACCACCTCCGACGTGCCGTTGATCGTCGTGGCCGACGGGGTCGAGGGCCTGCGTCCGGGCGGCAAGCTCGCCGACATCGCGCCCACCCTGCTCGATCTCATCGGTGTCGAGAAACCCGTGGAGTGGACGGGCGAGAGTCTGCTGGTATACTGATTGACCGCGCCTCTCGCTGGCGCGCTGTGATCGTGCAAACTGAAGCGGAGAATCCCGTGAACAACGCGTTGCTCATCGTCTCGCTCATCGTCTGGGCCGTCTCGGCCTTTGGTCTGATCATCTTCGTGCTGCTGCACTCCGGTAAGGGCACGGGGCTGTCTGACATGCTCAGCGGCACCATGTCGCCGACGGCGACCGGCACGAGCATCATCGAGAAGAACCTCGACCGCATCACCATCGCGTTCGCGATCGCCTTCGGCATCAGCCTGATCGCACTCATGATCGTCTACCCCAAGTAGGAACATGGTTCGTCCCCGGACCTGTTCCGGAATCGGCCCGTCGCACCCGTTGCGGCGGGCTTCTTTTGTTGCAGACGAACAGGTATTTCGGGAAAAGGAGTAGTATCAAGGACAGGGAGGGGGAGACCGCTGGTTTTCCTCGTTCTCTGAGTATGCAACCCACTTGTCATTTGATGCATTGTGAGTGACACTCATTGGGTTGCCTGCAGGCCGGAAATGCCCGGACGGTCAGCAGGTCGGATGTGTTGCAGGGCGTCGGTCGATCCCCGGAGGGATCGACGTCGGCGAACTGAAGGTTCGGGCTGGTCGTCTCGGAAGGAGGCAGGAAGTTGCAGGGGAACTGGCGCAAGCTCGTTGCAGCGGCTCTGGCCCTGGGACTCATGGCTTCGGTCACCGCGTGTGCACCGAAGGCTGATACCACGGGTGGGAGCACCGACAGCGGAGCAAAACAGGGCGGCACGATGTCTTTCTACATCGGTGAGCCTGCCTACATCGATCCGTACAACACGCAGGAGTCGGAGGGGACCCAGGTCGAGGCTGCAGTGTTCGATAGCCTCACTGCCTTCGACGATCTCGACCCGAGCAAGGTAGTCCCCGCTGCGGCGGAGTCGTGGGAGCCCAACTCGGACGCCACGGTGTGGACGTTCAAGCTCAACCCCGATGGCAAGTTCTCGGACGGCACCCCGGTCACCGCGAACGACTTCGTCTACGCGTGGAACCGCATGGCCAACCCGAACACCATCAACACGGCCACCGGTAAGCCCGACCCCTCGGTCGTGTCTTACCACCTCGGCTTCGTGAAGGGCTTCGACGCCGTTTCGGGTGGCGAGGCTGACAAGATGGAGGGCGTCAAGGCCGTCGACGACCTGACCCTCGAGGTCACGCTCGTCCAGCCGTTCGCCGACTTCGCGTACGTCGTGGCGCACCCGGCGCTCGCTCCGGTGCCCGAGAAGTACGTCACCGAGGGCGTTCCGACCGGTTCCGGCGAGACCACCGTCGCCTACGGTGAGATGCCGATCGGCAACGGTCCGTTCAAGATGGCCGAGCCGTGGACGCACAACCAGTCCATCAAGGTCGTCCGCAACGACAAGTACGCCCTTGGCGACAAGCCCTACATCGACGGTGTCGACTTCCTGATCTTCAAGGATCCGGAGACCGCCTACACCGAGTTCGAGGCCGGTAACCTGGACTTCACCCAGATCGGCGAGGGCAAGATCAAGGACGCCGAGGCCAAGTACGGCACCTCGGAGAACGGCTACACGGTCAACCCGGGCAAGCAGGTCCTTCTCGGTGCCGAGAACTCGACCTACTACCTGATCTTCAACAACGCCAAGAAGCCGTTCGACAATCCGGACCTTCGCAAGGCGATCTCGCTCTCCATCAACCGCCAGGCGATCTGCGACACCATCTTCGAGGGCACGCGTGAGCCGGCCGACAACATTCTGCCGCCGGGCATCGCGGGCTACCAGAAGGGCGCCTGGGTTGATTCCAAGTACGACCCCGAGGCTGCCAAGCAGGCGTTCGCCGATGCCGGCTACCCGGGCGGCAAGGGTCTCCCGACCGTCGAGCTGTGGTTCAACAGCGGTGGCGGCCACGAGAAGATCATGGAGCTCGTCCAGGCTGACCTGAAGGCCCAGGGCGTCAACTCCACCTTCCAGTCGGCTGACTTCCCCGTCTACCTCAAGCAGCTCGACGAGGGCAAGCACCAGATCGCGCGTCTGGGCTGGATCGCTGACTACCCGATCGCGTACAACTTCCTGTACTCGCTGTTCGACAGCAACTCGGGCGACAACAAGTCGGCGTACAAGAACCCGGCCGTGGACAGTGGCATCAAGGATGCTGAGAAGATCACGGACGATGCCCAGCGCATCACCGCCTTCGAGGGCGTCAACACCACCATCCAGTCGACCAACCCGGTCGCACCGCTCATGTTCTACAAGCACCACCACGTCGGCTCGGATCGGCTGAACGAGTTCACGTTCGGTCCGATGTACCTGGGCAACTTCCAGAAGGTTTGGATCGACAGCGGCAGCACCAGCAAGTAAAGCGAGGAGTACTCGCGTAACGAGGGGGTGGCAGGACACCGAGGTGTCCTGCCACCCTTCGCGAGTACAGACGACAGAAAGCCTCCCCCAATGCTCCAGTACATCTTCCGAAGGATCCTGCAGTTCATCCCGGTCTTCCTGGGAGTGACGCTGATCCTGTTCCTCGTCGCCAACTACATGCCTGGCGCCGACCCGATCCAGATGCGTCTCGGCGAGAAGTCCATCGCCCCGGAGCTCAAGCAGCAGATGATCGAGCTCTACGGCCTGGACGATCCCTGGTACGTGCAGTACAAGAACTACCTCGTGGATCTCGCGCAGGGCGACCTCGGTACGTCGATCTACAACGGCCGCCCGGTTTCGACCATCCTTGCGGAGACCTACCCCTACACCATCAAGCTCGCGTTCGCCGCGATCTTCATCGAGATCATCGTGGGAATCGGCGCGGGCATCATCTCGGCGGTGAAGCAATACTCCTTCTGGGACGTGTTCGTCACCTTAACAACGTCTATCCTCGTGTCGTTGCCGGTCTTCTGGCTCGGTCTGCTCCTTCAATACTTCTTCGGTATCTGGCTGAAGGAAGCGACCAACGGCACGTTCTACCTACCGATCTCCGGCGCGTCCGGGATCTTCCCTGACTGGGTGTACCTCATCTTGCCGGCGGTGACGCTGGCGTCCGTCTCGACGGCGTACGCGGCCCGCATCCAGCGCAGCCAGCTGCTCGAGGTCAACGGTCAGGACTACATCCGGACCGCGCGCGCCAAGGGCCTGAGCAGCCGCCAGGTGCTGTTCAGCCACTCGATGAAGAACGCGCTGATCCCGGTCGTCACGTTCATCGGTCTGGACCTCGGTGCGATGTTCGCCGGAGCGGTGCTCACCGAGACCGTCTTCAACTGGCCGGGCGTCGGATTCACCATCGCCCGCGCCATCTTCCAGCGTGACTTCCCCGTCGTCTTCGGCGGCGTCACGGTGATTCTGTTCGCTGTCATGATCGTGAACCTGTTGGTCGACATCTCGTACGCATTCCTCGATCCGAGGATTCGCTACGGCGGATCGGAGGAGTAGATGGACGAGAAGATCACTCGCGACCACGAGCAGGCCAAGCACGAGAACGACGTCAAGAAGAACCTGTACGAGGAGGACGGCGTAACGCAGTTCCACGCCGAGGTCGTGTCCGGCGAGCCACTGCTCGAGGCGACGCAGGGACTTCCCCAGCAGACCCGCACCCTGTGGGGGGACGCGTGGAGGCGCCTGCGCCGCAACAAGCTTGCGGTCGTCGCGCTGTCGTGGATCCTGTTCGTCGTCATCCTCGCGGTGACCGCCGACCTGTGGGTGCCCCCGCTCCTCGGCGATCCGACGACCATCAACACCCAGCTCGCCTCGACGCAGCGGCTTCAGCCGCCGTCGCTGCAGCACCCGTTCGGCACCGACGACCTGGGGCGCGACATCCTGGGGCGCGTCGTCTACGGCGCGCGCATCTCGCTGTCCGTCGGCGTCATCGCCGTCATCATCTCGCTGATCTTCGGCATCGTGCTGGGAGCGATCTCGGGCTACTACGGCAAGGTCACCGATACGCTGATAATGCGTGTCACCGACATCTTCCTCGCGTTTCCCTACATCCTGTTCGCGATCCTGATCCTGGCGATCGTGCCGCCCAACCAGCGCGGTGTGGGGCCGGTGATCCTCGCGATCGGACTGCTCGGGTGGCCGACGTTCGCCCGGTTGTTCCGCAGCTCGGTGCTCACCGTCAAGGAGAACGACTACGTTGACGCGGGCCGCGCGCTCGGCGCCAACGACGGCCGTCTGATGTTCCGCCACATCATGCCCAACGCCGTGGCACCGATCGTGGTGTACGCGACGATGGCGGTCGGTGGAGCGATCCTCACCGAGTCGGCACTGTCGTTCCTCGGCCTCGGCGTTCAGCCGCCCCAGATCTCGTGGGGCCGCATGATCGACGACGGCCGCGCGTTCCTCACCACCGAACCCCAGCTCGTCTTGTTCCCGGGTCTTGCGATCCTGACGACGGTGCTGGCGTTCACCCTGCTCGGCGATGGCGTGCGCGATGCGCTCGACGTGAAGATGAAGGACTAGTCGCATGACCGAAACCGAACTTCTGCTCAAGGTCGATGACCTCAAGATGTACTTCTACACGCGTGACGGTGTCGTCAAGGCGGTAGACGGTGTGTCCTACGAACTGCGGCGTGGTGAGACGCTCGGCGTGGTCGGCGAGTCCGGCTCCGGCAAGTCCGTCACCGCGCTGACGATGATGCGGCTCATCCCCATGCCCCCCGGCAAGATCGAAGGGGGAGACGTCGTGTTCAAGGGCAGGTCGCTCGTGACCATGACCGAGGACGAGATCCGCAAGATCCGCGGCAACGAGATCGCGATGATCTTCCAGGACCCGATGACCTCGCTCAATCCGGTCTACCGCATCGGGCGCCAGCTCGCCGAGCCGCTCATGATCCACAAGGGCATGAGCAAGAAGGACGCGTGGGTGCGCGCAGAGGAGCTCCTCAAGCTCGTCGGCATCCCTCACCCCGAGAGCCGCGTGAAGGACTACCCGCACCAGTTCTCCGGCGGCATGCGCCAGCGCGTCATGATCGCCATGGCGCTCGCGTGCGATCCCGACATCCTGATCGCCGATGAGCCGACCACGGCCCTCGACGTGACGATCCAGGCCCAGATCCTCGAGCTGATGGAAGAGGTCCAGGAGCGCACCGGCTCCGCCATCATCATGATCACGCACGACCTCGGCGTCGTGGCCGACAACGCCGACAACGTCCTCGTCATGTACGCGGGTCGCCCCGTCGAGTACGGCGCGGTCGACAAGGTGTTCTACCGCCCGCTGCACCCCTACACGTGGGGGCTGATGGACTCGCTGCCGCGTCCGGACATGACCGAGAAGAGCGAGCTGTGCCCGATCAAGGGCCA
>CAZCRB010000074.1:0-7871 GCA_964500985.1 uncultured Eubacteriales bacterium | reverse complement strand
CTCAACGAGCAGATCATGCACCGCAAGGCGGTCATGTGGCTGATCGAGAACGTCAGCGTGACCGAGGAGGCGCCTGAGGCCGGGGCTGCTGAGGCGGGTACCAAGAAGCAGACCAAGAAGAAGGCGGCCAAGAAGGCCGAACCCGAGGCGACCGAGCCCGAGGCCGCCGAGTCCACCGAGGAGTAGCCATGCTTCCTGAGGCCAACTCGCTTGTCCCGATCGTCATCGAGCAGACCAGTCGCGGCGAGCGCAGCTTCGACATCTACTCGCGTTTGCTCAACGAGCGCGTGATCTTCCTCGGCACGCCGATCGACGACCACGTCGCCAACCTCGTGATCGCCCAGCTCCTGCACCTCGAGAGCGCAGATCCCGATAAGGACATCAACCTCTACATCAACTCGCCCGGCGGCAGCGTGACCGATGGCCTGGCCATCTACGACACGATGCAGTTCATCAAGCCGGACGTGTCGACGATCTGCATCGGCCAGTGCGCGAGCATGGGCGCCGTGCTGCTCGCCGCCGGCGCGCCCGGCAAGCGCTTCGCGCTGCCGCACAGCCGCGTGCTCATCCACCAGCCGTGGGGCGGTACGCAGGGCCAGGTGACCGACATCGAGATCCAGGCCAAGGAGATGCTGCGCATGCGTGCCCAGCTCGACGAGATCCTGGCGCACCACACCGGCCAGGACGTCGAGAAGATCCACCTCGACACCGAGCGCGACAACATCATGATGGCCGACGAGGCCAAGACCTACGGCTTGGTCGACGAGGTCATCGAGAGCCGCAAGTCCGTCGAGGAGAAGAAGTAACCGTGACGCGACCCACCGACAGCAGCGGCAACGGCGAGCAGCTCAAGTGCTCGTTCTGCGGCAAGAGCCAGCGCCACGTGCGCAAGCTCATCGCCGGGCCGGGCGTCTACATCTGTGACGAGTGCATCGAGCTTTGCAACGACATCGTCGAAGACGAGCTCGCCGAAGAGGATGCCCAGGGTGCGGCTCCGCTCGAGGAGCTGCCCACGCCGCGTGAGCTCTACGAGGCACTCAACGGGTACGTCATCGGCCAGGAGCAGGCCAAGAAGGTCCTCTCCGTCGCGGTGTACAACCACTACAAGCGCGTGACGCAGCCACTCGCCGCCGTCGACGACGAGTGCGAGCTCGCCAAGTCCAACATCCTGATGCTGGGCCCCACGGGCTGCGGCAAGACGCTGCTCGCGCAGACGCTCGCGCGCGTGCTCAAGGTGCCGTTCGCGATCGCGGATGCGACGGCGCTCACCGAGGCCGGCTACGTGGGCGAGGACGTCGAGAACATCCTGCTCAAGCTCATCACGGCGGCGGACTTCGACGTGAAGCGCGCCGAGGTCGGCATCGTCTACATCGACGAGATCGACAAGGTGGCCCGCAAGGCCGAGAACCTCTCCATCACGCGTGACGTGTCGGGAGAAGGCGTGCAGCAGGCGCTCCTCAAGATCCTCGAGGGCACCGAGGCCGCGGTTCCGCCGCAGGGGGGCCGCAAGCACCCCCAGCAGGAGCTCATCAAGATCGACACCACCAACATCCTGTTCATCCTCGGCGGCGCGTTCGTCGGCCTCGACCGCATCGTCGCGGACCGGATCGGCAAGAAGGGCGTCGGCTTCAACGCCGAGCTCGCCGACCCGGGTAGCGCCGCACAGGGAGAGCTGCTCGCCGGTGTGCTGCCCGAGGACCTCAACAAGTTCGGGATGATCCCCGAGTTCGTGGGGCGTCTGCCGGTCATCAGCCACGTCGAGGAGCTGACCGAGGACGACCTCGTCAAGATCCTCACCGAGCCCAAGAACGCGCTCGTCAAGCAGTACAAGCGCTTGTTCGCGATGGAGGACGTCTCGCTCGAGTTCACCGAGGACGCGCTGCGGGCGATCGCGCGCCAGGCGATCGCGCACGGTACCGGTGCGCGCGGCCTGCGCTCCATCTGCGAGAAGACGCTGCTCGACACGATGTACGACCTGCCGAGCGAGGACGACATCGAGACGGTCGTCGTGACGGCCGAGGCCGTCGACGGCCAGGGCGGTCCGACGGTCGTCAGGCGGGGGAGCGCTGCGACCGCGTAGCCGGCGGTGCGGGCGATGACACGACATGAAGCGGGCCGCCCCAGGGGCGGCCCGCTTGCGTTGCTATCGGTGAACCGCCGCTTGCCCCGCTCAGGATGCGGTCACGAGCGCGCGGGCGCGATCGACGTCGTTCGGGTACAGGTCGGTGGGGACGTTCTCGCGGCCGAGCGCATCGAACACCAGGTAGCGGGCGCACTGACCGCTGTCGCCCTTGCAGTAGCGCTCCTTGTACAGGCTGGCCATGCTCGGCATCTGGGCCATGCGGTCGTTGAAGAAGATGCAGGTCTCGATGAGGACGCAGTCGTTCACAAGAGCCTCCGTGATGGTTGGGGATCCCGGATCCCCGTACGATACTGGTGAAGGAATTATCTAAGGAATCTTCAGGAATAGCAACGCCGGAAACTCGTGACAGCGGCTGGCCCGCCTGGGACCGGCGCCGCTGCACTCACGGCCGCGACTGGTAGAATCGCACGTGCGCCCGACCTCAGCCGAAAGGAACTCGCAGTGAGCGAGCTGCCCACCGCTTATGACCCCAACTCAGTGGAAGGCCCCATCTTCGCCTCGTGGACCGAAGGGGGCTACTTCTCGCCGCGGATAGTGGAGGGTGTCGAGCCTTACGCGGTCGTCATCCCGCCGCCCAACGTCACGGGCTCACTGCACATGGGTCACGCGCTGAACAACACCATCCAAGACGTCGTGGTCCGGCGCCAGCGCATGACCGGCCGCCCCACGCGCTGGGTCGTGGGTACCGACCACGCGGGCATCGCCACGCAGAACAAGGTCGAGCAGAAGCTCGCCGCCGAAGGGCTCACCCGCAACGACCTCGGGCGCGACAAGTTCGTCGACGCGTGCTGGGAGTGGCGTGACGAGTACGGCTCGACGATCATCGGCCAGCTCAAGCGCATGGGCTGCTCGTGCGACTACGACCACGAGGTGTTCACCATGGACCCGAGCTACCAGCTCGCGGTCAAGAAGGTGTTCGTCGACTGGTTCGACGCCGGGCTCATCTACCGGGGCAAGCGGATCATCAACTGGTGCCCGCGCTGCGCGACCGCGCTCTCCGACATCGAGGTCGAGCACGAGGACGTCGACAGCCACCTGTGGCACCTGCGCTACCCCTTGAAGGAGCCGGTCGGCGGCGTGGACTCGGTGATCGTGGCCACGACGCGTCCCGAGACGATGCTCGGCGACACCTGCGTGGCGGTGCACCCGGACGACGAGCGCTACAAAGACCTCGTCGGCGCCACCGTCGTGCTGCCCCTGCTCGGGCGCGAGATCCCCATCGTGGCCGACGACTATGTCGACCCGAGCTTCGGAACCGGCGCGGTCAAGGTGACTCCGGCCCACGACCCCAACGACTTCGAGATCGGCGAGCGCCACGACTGCGCGAAGCTCAACATCATGAACGCCGACGCGACCATCAGCGAGCAGGGCGGCCCCTACGCCGGCCTCGACCGCTACGAGGCGCGCAAGCGCGTGATCGCCGACATCGACGCCGCCGGTCTGCTCGTCGGCATCGACGACCACGTCCACTCCGTCGGCCACTGCTACCGGTGCCACACGGTCATCGAGCCGTGGCTCTCGGACCAGTGGTTCGTCGACATGAAGCCGCTCGCCGCCCCGGCGATCGAGGCCGTGCGTGACGGGCGCGTCACCTTCCACCCCAAGCGCTGGGAGAACGTCTACTTCCACTGGATGGAGAACATCCGGGACTGGTGCATCTCGCGCCAGCTGTGGTGGGGCCACCGGATCCCGGTCTTCTACTGCGACGCGTGCGGCGAGATGGTCGCCAGCGTCGAGGAGGTCACCAGCTGCGCGAAGTGCGGCGGCGCGGTCCGACAGGACGAGGACGTCCTGGACACGTGGTTCAGCTCGCAGCTGTGGCCGTTCGCCACGTTGGGCTGGCCCGAGCAGACCGCCGACCTGGGCTACTTCTATCCGACCAACGTGCTCTCGACTGCGCGTGACATCCTGTTTCTGTGGGTGGCGCGCATGGTCATGAGCGGCATGTACTTCTGCGACGACCAGATCCCGTTCCACGACGTGATCATCCACCCCACGGTCTTCAACGCCGAGGGCAAGCGCATGAGCAAGTCGCTCGGCACCGGCGTGGACCCGCTCGACCTGATGGCTCACTACGGGGCCGACGGCATGCGCTTCGGCCTCATGCTGCAGGTCACCGGCGCCCAGGACCTGCGCTTCTCGGAGGACAAGCTCGCCAGCAGCCGCAACTTCGCTAACAAGATCTGGAACGCGAGCCGCTTCGTCCTCATGAACATGGAGGGGTACGAGCCCGGCGGGCCGCACGCCGACACGGTCGCGGACCGCTGGATCCTCTCGCGTCTGGCGGACCTGTCCGCACGGGTGAGCGAGGGTATCGACTCCTACGAGTTCGGCGAGGTCGCCCGGTCGCTCTACGAGTTCTTCTGGAGCGAGTTCTGCGACTGGTACATCGAGCTGGCCAAGGGCCGCCTGCAGGCCGGAGCCGCCGAGGGCGCCACGCCCGAGCAGCGCGCCGCGCGCCTCTCGGCCCAGCGCAACCTCGTGTTCGTGCTCGATCAGGCGCTGCGCCTGCTGCACCCCATGATGCCGTTCGTGACCGAGGAGATCTGGCGCCGCCTGCCGCACGCGCAGGCCGATCGCCCAGACTCGCTCATGATCGCCGGCTGGCCCGACGCCGCCGAGCTCTCGCAGTACCTCGACGAGGGTGCCGAGCGTTCGATCTCGCTCGTCCAAGAGGTCGTCGTCGCGATCCGCGCGGCCCGCGCGCGCTACAAGCTCGCTCCGCGCCAGGCGCTCGACGCCGTGGTCAAGGCCCCCGAGGCCGAGAAGATCCTGCTCGAGGGCGAGACCGAGCTCGTGCGTACGCTGGCGGTCGTCGGGTCCTTCACCGTTGCCACCGACGCGGTCAAGCCCGCGCACGCCGCGGTCGCCATCGCGGGGCCGACGGAGGTCTACGTGCCGCTCGAGGGCCTCGTCGACTTCGACGCCGAGGCCGCTCGCCTCACCAAGGAGCGCGAGAAGCTGGCGGCGGAGCTCGGCAAGCTCGAGAAGAAGCTCTCGAACGAGGGCTTCCTGGCCAAGGCGGCTCCCGAGATCGTCGAGAAGGACCGAGCCAAGGCCGGCGAGCTCGCTGACGCGCTCGCGATCGTCGAGGCCCAGCTCTCAGAGCTCGCATAGGGTAGCGGTGGCGCCCGCCTGTCACGTGCCGCGTCCGTGGCGCTACGACGAGGTCGTGGCGCTGCTCGGTCGCGCGTTGAAGTTCGGGACCAACCCCTCGCTTGCGCCGGTGACGGAGCTTTGCGAGGCCCTCGGGCGCCCGCAAGACGCCCTCGCCGTGGTGCAGGTCACCGGCACCAACGGCAAGACGTCGACCGCACGCCTGACCGAGGCGCTGCTGCGCTCGCAGGGGCGGCGCACCGGGCTGTACACGAGCCCGGAGCTCGAGCGCTATCCCGAGCGCATCGAGGTCGCCGGCCAGATCGTCACCGACGAGGAGTTCGCCCTCGCCGTGGGGGTCGCGGCCGACACGGCGGCTGCCCTGTGGGGCGCCGACGAGCAGGGCACCCCTCTGGGGGTCACCGAGTTCGAGCTGCTGACCGTCGGCGCGCTGTGGCTCTTTCGCGAGCGGGCCGTCGACATCGCCGTGCTCGAGGTCGGGCTCGGCGGCCGCTGGGACGCCACGAGCGTCGCCGCGCCGTCGGTGGCCGTCATCACCGGCGTCGGCCTCGATCACACCGCCGTGCTCGGCGACACCCTCGAGGCCATCGCTTCGGAGAAGGCGGCGATCATCAGGCCGGCGTCGGCCCCGGTGCTCGGGCCGGGCACCGCGGGACTCGAGCACGTGTTTCTCGAGCAGGCGCGGAAGTGCGCCACCCACGCCCGGGTCGTGCGCGAGGACACCGATCCCTCGCCGGTCGACGAGTCGCTGACGGTCAGGTTCTCGGTGACGCAGCGACCGCGCGGCGTGCACGGCATCACGGGCGTGGACGTCGCCGGAGTGCACGGGACCTACCGTGGGCTGGAGCTCACTGCGCCGCTCATCCAGGCCGCAAACGTCGCCACCGCCCTCGCCGCCACCGAGGCCGCGCTCGGGCGCGCGCTCGACGTGGGGTCTGCACGCGCGGTGCTCGCCCACACGGCGCTGCCGGGCCGCTTCGAGCTCGTCGGCCAGGAGCCCCCGGTCGTCGTCGACGGGTCGCACAACCCGCAGGCGGCCGCCGTTCTGGCCGCCTCGATCGCTGACGCGTGGCCGGACCCGGCGGTCCGGCCGACCGTGCTGCTCGGCGTCCTCGCCGACAAGGACGCGGCCGGCATCGTCGGCGCCCTCGCGCCGGTCGCGGGCTCGATCGCGGTCACCGCCCCGGACTCGCCGCGTGCGCTGTCCGCCGATGCCCTCGCAGACGTCGTGCGAAGCGTCACGGGCTTCACCCCGCCGGTCTACTCATCGCTCGAGTCCGCGCTTCTCGACCTCGCAGGTCACACGCCCAGCGGGCTGGTCGTCACCGGCTCTCTGACCACGGCGGGCCAGGCGCGCGGGATTCTGCGCGGCGGCGCCTGAGCGCGTCGGCTCCCGGCGCTGCGCGACGCGCGCGTTCTGCTAGAATCCGCACGTATGCCACGCCGACGTGCGTGCCCCCCGTGAAAGGCAGACGATGGGCGACCTTTTCGCTCCGATTCTCACGAGCCCGCTGTTCAAGCTGGTCAGCCAGCTGTGCATCCTGTTCTTCGTCGTGTTCTGGTTCGCGCTGATCTTCTGGGTCTGGCGCGACGCGAACCGCCGCGGCGCCATGGGTTGGTTCTGGGGCCTGGCGGCCCTCGTGTTCCCGTTCGCGGGATGGCTGATCTACCTCGTGGTACGCCCGCCGGAGTTCGTTGAGGACGCCCGCGAGCGCGAGCTCGAGATCCGCGCCAAGGAAGTCGCGCTGACGCGTGACTACGAGACGTGTCCCGCGTGCTTCAAGCCGGTGGAGAAGGAGTTCCTGATCTGCCCGTACTGCATGAAGAAGCTCAAGAAGCCGTGCATCGAATGCGGCAAGGCGCTCAAGCTCAACTGGGGCGTCTGCCCGTACTGCAAGACCAAGCAGTAGGGGAATCCACACACTGAGACGTCGTTGCGCCGCCCCGCCCGTGCGGGGCGGTTCGCGCTGATAGCAAGGGAGCGAGCGAGTATGCCAGAGATCACGGTCAGCCTTCCCGACGGAAGCACCAAGAGCGTTCCCGAGGGCGCGACCGTGCTCGACGTCGCGGCCGCCATCGGCCCCCGCCTCGCGCAGGCCGCCATCGCCGGCAAGATCGACGGCGAGCAAGTCGACGTGAGCCGCAAGGTGGCCGACGGCGCCTCGGTCGAGATCATCACGGACCGCTCGCCCGAGGCGCTCCACATCCTGCGACACTCGGCGGCCCACGTGATGGCCGAGGCGGTCAAGCAGCTGTTCCCGGCCGCGGAGTTCGGCATCGGGCCGGCCATCGAGGACGGCTTCTACTACGACTTCGAGATCGGCCGCAGCTTCACGCCCGAGGACCTCGAGGCCATCGAGGAGCGCATGCGCCAGATCGTGGCCGAGGAGAAGACGTTCGACCGCACCGTTCTGGACAAGCTCGAGGCGTGGGACGCGTTCGAGGAGCAGCCGTTCAAGCGCGAGCTCATCTCGGAGCTGCCCGAGGGCGAGACGATCACCACCTACACCCAGGGCGCCTTCACCGACCTGTGCCGCGGGCCCCACGTGCCCACCACCGGGCGTATCGGCGCGTTCAAGCTCACCAAGATCGCCGGCGCGTACTGGCGCGG
>CAZCRB010000073.1:0-7912 GCA_964500985.1 uncultured Eubacteriales bacterium | reverse complement strand
GCCTGCGCCTCGGCCATCAGGCGCTGATCCTGCTCGGTGTTCTTGGGGCGCACGATCATGTAGATCAGGATGCCGAGGAACGGGATGGCGAAGAGCACGAAGATCCAGCCCGCCTTGCCCCAGCCCGTGAGGTTCTCGCGGCGGAAGATGTCCGCGAAGACCTGGATGAACATCCAGATGACCATGAAGAACAGGTAGAAGATGAGCATGTACCAGAAGAACTCGAGCACCGGATTGCTGCCCTGAAACATATGAGACCCCTCTCGTTGTGTCGAACACCGCGCCGCGACTTGTGGCGCGCCGAGCGCCACGCCTCGCTGAAACACCCGTCCCGAAACGCGGTCTTCCGAACTTTGGAAGAACTTACCCAAACTCTCGTCCTCTAGCGCTTAACGTAGGCGCGGGAGCCGGCGTTCCTGATTCTCACACCGGCCGCAGGTCTGATACGTTCATCCACGCAGGTCGTTCGTTCCGGTCGCGCCGCGTCCAGGCAGGAGAACCAGATGACTGTGAGTCCGTCCCATGTACTCGCGATCGTGGCTCTGGCCATCATGCTCGCGCCCACCATCGCCGGCTGGGTCCGCATGCCGGGCATCATCGGGTTCGTCCTTGCGGGAACGCTCGTGGGGCCGTTCGTCTTGGGCTGGCTCCCCCTGGGCGCCGTCGACGGTCTCGGCCAGATCGGCCTGCTGTACCTGATGTTCCAAGCCGGCCTGGAGATCGACCTCGCCACGTTCAAGAAGTACCAGACGTCCGCCATCGTCTTTGGGCTGCTCACCTTCAGCCTGCCCTTCGTGGTGGGAATGGCGGAGGGCTGGTTCGTGCTCGGTTTCGAGGCGGCGGCCGCGATCCTCATCGGTTCGATCTGGGCCTCTCACACCCTCGTGACGCTGCCCGAGGTGCGTGAGGCCGGACTCTCGTCGAATCCCGCGGTCACGACCACGGCCGGGGCGACGGTCATCACCGACACCCTCGCGCTCGTGGTCCTGGCCGTCGTGACGGCGGAGGGCGGCGGCACGCCGGCGAGTGTCCTGCTGCTGGTCCTCGCCGGTCTCGTGGCGCTTGCGGTGTATTGCTTCCTGGTGCTGCCGTGGGTGGGCAACCGGTTCTTCCGGGGGACGGGACAGGAGCGGGCGTTCCGCTTCGCCTTCCTCCTGTTCGCTCTGGCCTCGGCGGCCGTGCTCTCGGAGGCGTTTGGGATCGAGGGGCTCGTCGGCGCGTTCCTGGCGGGCCTCGGCGTGAACCGCCTGGTACCCAAGGCCGGTCCGCTCATGGAGCGCGTCAACTTCTTTGGGGAGGCGCTGTTCGTGCCGGCGTTCCTCATCTACGTGGGCACGCAGCTCGACCCGGCGGTGGTGTTCCAGCTGCCGACCGTGGAGATGGCGCTGCTGTTCATGGCCGCGCTCGTGATCGGCAAGGGCGTCGCCGCCGTCATCGGTGGCCGGTTCCTCAAGTTCAGCACGCCCGAGACCGGTCTGATGTTCGGCATGACCGTGCCCCAGGCCGCCGCGACGCTGGCGGCCACGCTCGTCGGCGCGGAGGTCGGCCTGTTCCCCGAGCAGGTCGTCAGCGCCGTGGTGATCGTGGTGCTCGCCTCGATCCTGGTCGGCTCGCTCGTGACCCGACGCTTCGCCGCGCTGGTCGAGATGCCGTCGGGGGCCACCCGGCCGCTGGGCTCGGCGCTGCTCGTCGGCCTACCCGCCGCATCCCACGTCGAGCCCCTCGTCACCATCGCCGCCGCGATCGCGGGTGCCAGCGATGGCCTGGTCATGCCCGTCGCCGTCGCGGGCAAGCCCGGACCGGGAGTGGCCGCCGCCGAAGAGATCGCCGAGCGGGCCACGGACGCCGCCGAGGCGATCGGCGCCGACGTCGAGTCCCGGGTCCGCTACGCGCCATCGTACGCCGCGGCGATGCTCGAAGCGGTCGTCGACCGCGGAGCCAGCGCGCTGGTGATCCCGATGAGCTCGTCGCGCGACCTGATCGGACGCCTGCTGGGTGGCGAGCTGCAGCGCATCGGGCGAGAGTCCCCGGTGCCCGTGATCGCCATCCGGACTGCGGAGGCGCGCTTCACCAAGGTCGTGCTCGCCACCGACACGCGGGCCCGCACCCACGCCGACCGCTACGAGCGGCAACTCGCCACCGGCGTCGCGCGCGCATTGGCCACGTCGCTCGAACTGCCGCTCACCGTCGGGGCGAAAGACGAGGCCGCCGTGACTGAGCTCGAGCTGCCTGAGGTAGCGGCCACGCTGCTCGGCGCGAACCCGCTCCTGGAACATCCCGAGGTACTGGCGCGCGGCACGGTGCTGGTGGTTCCCGCTTCGCTCGCCCGCAGGATGGGCTCGCTGACCGGCGAGCTGGACTCGGCCTACGACGACGTCACCGTCGTGGTCGTGGCAGGCCCGTACCGCCTGCGCGTGGGTTCAGCCGGGCGCGACGGCAGCGTCGCGGGAGCAACCGGCATCGGGCTCGCCGCCGCTGCGCAGACCGCCGTCGCCTCCGGGCCGGCTGATGGGCCGGACGCCTAGGATCGCCGGAAACGGCTGCGGGTTGCGACCCCTCCGTCTCCGTCCGGCTGCTCTGGCGCACCTCGATCGCGGACCGCTACATCGACCGGTTCGTCGAGCTGGTTTAACTCGCGTGCGCTGCCGGTGCGTGCGTCCAGTCACCACGCGCTTTCTCGGCGGGGTGCTCCGAATAATCGCCTTCGTCACGCGGACGAGCATGATCTCTCAGCCGCCGGCATCAACTCCGAACAGGCAGTGCTCGAGGTGGACCGCGTGGTCCGGAGGGCATCCGCGCCGGCTAGCGACGGCAGCGTCGCGCTCCCGCAGTACGCGGCATCCGTGCCGCTTGGGCATCGGCCCAGCGGGGACGCATGCGCTACCTGAGCCGAAACTCCTCGAAGTGGATCTCGGAACGTGGTACGCCGATCCGCCGCAGCTGATCGACAAGCGAGATCCTCATAGTAACGGGCCCGCAGATGAAGGCCGAGTACTCGTTGCCGGGAGCTTCCAGCCGAAGCGATGCTGCGTCGAGGTGACCCTGCCGTGCGCTCAGGTGTAGGTCGAACCGCAAGTTGGAGTTGACCGACGCCATGTGTTGCAGCTCATCTCGATAGGCCGCCTCATAGAGGTCGCGAACGCTCCAGACGAGATGGACCTTTGTCGCGGCGTCGAGAGTGGGCGCCATGGCGAGGAACGGCGTGATCCCGATGCCACCGGCAATCCACAACTGCCGCCGGCGACCTGACCCGGCAACGAAGGCACCATACGGTCCTTCGATCGAAACGCTCGTGCCAACGGCGACACCTTCTTGCGCCAACCGGTCGGTGAAGTCGCCCGATGCCATGATGGAGAAGCGGACCGGGCCATCTGCGGGGCTGCTGATCGTGAAGGGGTGCTGCTCGTCGCTTGACCCCGTTCCGAGGGTCAAGAACGCGAACTGTCCCGACGTGCGGGCACGCGCCATCGGCTCTTCCAGCACGATCTCGCTCAGATCGTCCCGCAGAAGCTGGAAGCTCCGAACGCGATGGATCTCCGGCGGGCGGAGCCGGTCGAACAACACCTCACGGTAGATCCAGGCACCCAGTCCGATCGTGGCGACTCCGTACACGTACGCGGCGAGTCCGGGCACGAGCTTGACATAGGTCGGAGCGAGCAGCGAGTGGAGTGTCACCAGCACCAAGAAGAGCCCGTTGAAGCGGTGAAGCAGCTTCCAACGCTGATAGGGCATCCCGACGAGATTGGCCCACGGAAGCCGGGGCGCCGACGACACGAAGATCATCCCGAGGAGCAGAAGTAACATCGGATAGCCGACGAACTTGCTCGGGACCCAACCGGGAGACTTCGGCACGAGCAGGGAGTGCGCGACGACAAGAAGCGCGATACTCAGCCCGATGGTCCTATGTGCCACGAACACCTTGTCGAGGCCGAACATACGGCGCTCGATCTGCCTCGATCTGGTCGCAAGGACGAGGTTCACCACCATACACACGACAGCAAGCGTCGACATCACTTCGGCAGCGATCTGCCGAGATGGCACCAACCCGGGGCGCAGACCCAGAGCGGTCGACCAAACCGCAATGTGTACGACAAGAACGCCGACGAAGAGCCAGCTTCTCGCAACCTCATCGCGTCTGAGGTACGCCGCCAGTTGCACTACTTGACGGTGATGGCGCCGGTCATGGATGGGTGAATCACGCAGCTGTACGGGAAGCTTCCGGCTTTCGAAGCAGTCCACGTCTTCGATTCGCCTTGGTTCTGATTCCCGAGTTCGGTTCCGTCGATCTTCACATTGTGCGGCGCCGCATCCTCGTTGATGAACGTCACTGTATCTCCCACCTTGACGGTGGCGTCGGCCGGGTCGAACGCGAAGCCCTTCTCGGTGATCGTGGTACCGCTCGCTGCCGAACCACTGGAAGGCGAAGAGCCGGTGCCACTCGACGCGCAACCCGCGAGAATCACCGCGATCACCAACAACGCCACGAGCAAAGAACCTTGGCGGACACGCATGGTGGGCCACCTTCCTGCTCACACTGCCATTCGTCACCCATGTGGTAGTTGATTCCCATGGCTGTCGGAAGGTAGCAGCAGCGGCGCCGTTCGCGGGTTGCAGGTCGGGCCAGAGTGGCCCCCAGGCAGAACGGGAGGATCTCGCACAGAAGCCCCGCCGAATAGGCGAGGCTTCCGGTGAGTTCTATGGTGGCCAGAGAGGGACTTGAACCCCCGGCACGGGGATTTTCAATCCCCTGCTCTACCAACTGAGCTACCTGGCCGCACTGCGTGCCCACGTATGGTATCGGCGCGTGGGCGTCTCGTCAAACATCGAGTGCCCGCCGGGGACACTCCCGACGGGCACTCGGTTCAACCCGAAATGTGCGCGCTACTTACCGTTTGAGAAGAACAGCACCACCGTGCTGTCCGGCGCGACCGCCGTGCCGCCGCCCGGTGTCTGCGCGACGACCTCGTTGGCCGGCTTGCCGGTGCCTGAGACCGCGACCGTCTGCGACTTGAGCCCGAGCTTGGACAGTGCGCCCTGGGCGTCGGAGAGCGTGTCGCCCGTGACGTCGGGCACGTTGATGGTCTGGGTGACAGGCGGCGGGCCCGTGGAAACGATGATCGCGATGGACGTGCCCGGAGCGACCGATGAGCCGGCCGGCGGGCTCTGGCTCACGACCTGGCCGGACGGCACATCGGCATTGGGGTTCTCGACCTTCACGACCGAGAGACCGAGGGTGGTCAGCTGGTCGGTCGCATCGCTTTGGGTCTGACCGGTGACGTCGGGCACCGTGACGTTCTTGACCTCCGGCCCGCCTGACACGACGAGCCCGACCGTAGTGCCCTCGGGCACCTGCTGGCCGGCGGGCGGCGTCTGGCTGATCACGTCGCCTTTGTCGACGGTGTCACTCGGGGCGCTGGTCGCCGCCACGCCGAGACCCGCGGCCTTGAGCGCGGCGCTTGCGGCGCTCTCGCTCTGCCCCAGCACGTCGGGGACCTCGACCATCGGCTTGCCGCTCACCACGACGAGGTTGACCTTGCTCCCCTTGCGCACCGACTCATTGCCCGCCGGGTCCTGTGCCACCACGGTCCCCTCGGGCACCTTGGCGTTCACCGTCGACTCGACACTTCCGACCTCGAGTCCAGCCGCTTTGAGGGCCGCTGTGGCCTCCGCCTGCGGCTTGCTCGTCACATCAGGCACGGTGACCTTGTTGCCAAAGAACAGGAAACCGGCGGCCACGAGCGCGACCAGGACCGCCGCCGTGATCACCCAGATGAGCCAGTTCGAGCGCGGGGCCGGCTGGTTGGCGAGCGACGCGCGGCTCGGCAGCTGGGCCATCACGATCCCGGCCGGCACCGAGGGGCTGTACTCGTAGGTCACCTGCGGCGAGAGGCCGGTGCTCTGGAGCTTGGAGACCGCATCGGCCTCCTGCATGCCCACGATCTCCGGAAGTGCCACAGACGCCGTCTGAGAGGCCGCAGGGCCGCTCGAGACGAGCAGCACGGCATCTGCGCCCGACGGAGCGCTCGCCTCGGCGTCGGGGAGCTGGCCCATCACGCGGCCGCGGGCGAACCGGTCGCTGTAGTCGTTGAAGACCTGCGCCTGCAATCCGACTTCCTGCAGCTTGCCGAGCGCGTCGCCTTGCGAGTCTCCGACCACGCTCGGCGTCGTGACGTAGCTGGCCGGCGGGGTGGGTCGCTGTCCGCGCGATACGACGGCGACGACCCGCGACCCGGTCGCTATGTACGCCCCCGCGGGCTGTACGGGCTGGGGCTGTTTGGCCATCCGAAGCGCCTCCGTGGTTCAGGCCGCGGGCCACCGCGGCACGCCGTGACTGTCAGGTGGTTCTTTCCCCAGAATCAGGAAGGCGGCATGCACCGCGAAGACCAAGCGGGGCGCCTCGTCCGAGACGCCCCGCCCGTATGTCCTCGCGCCGGTTTCCCGGAGCGCCCCCCTATGGAGTCTGGGACTGCAGGATCGACTTGGCGGTCGCAAGCACCTTGTCGGAGACCGACATCGGACCGCCGACCACCACGAACTCGTCGATCTGCAGCTTGTTGGCGGTCAGCAGCTGGGCCTCGAGCGGATGCATCGCATCCGGCGTGGTCAGCATGATGACGCCGTCCTTCTCGCCGGCGCTGATGCCGCCGGTCAATGCGTCCGCGAACTTGTAGCCCGTCGCCGTGGACACATAACGCTTGCCCACGATGCCCGCACTGTAGCCGTACTGGCTCACGTTGTACGAGGCCGCGAAGCGGTCCTCGCCGCCGAGGCGCACGACGTCGACGCCGAGTGCCTTGACCTTGTTCTCGATGCCCTGCGACACCGAGTTCAGACCGCCGACGATGACGACCTTCTTGAACCCGAGCGACACGATCAGGTCCAGCGTCTCCTGATCGATGCTGGTGGGCATCGTCAGCAGGACCGGCGAGGTCGACTTGTAGGCGAGCGGCGAGACCGACAGCGCGTCGGTGTACAGATCGCCGCGGGCCAAGAACGCCGTGTCGGAGAACCCGTCGCCCTGCAGCTGCGAGACCTGCGAGGCCACGCCGCGCGCGACCACGTAGCGGTTGGCGCCGGTGACGCGCTCGACCGCGAGACCCGTGGCCTTGAGGCTGGCCTCGACCTTGGGGCCGACGGAGAGCGGACCGCCGACGATGATCGCCTTGGTGGCGCCGAGGCGCGCGATCTCAGCCGCGACCTCGGGCGAGACCACGTCTTTGGTCACGAGCAGCAACGGCGCGTGGTGGAAGCCCGCCAGGCTCGAAGCCGACAGCGCGTCGGGGAAGTTCTCGCCGGTCGCGATCATCACGACGTCGGCGCTCTTGAACGAGCGCGAGGAGATTCCGGCCGACACCACGTAGCGGTTGGCGCCGCCCACGCGGACGACCGCGGCGAGCGAGAGCACGTCGTCGATGTTGGAGGGCCCGCTCTCGTTGCCCGTCGTGTCGACGGCGGTCACGTAGTAGAAGTACTGACGCGACATGTCGATGGGCGTATCGGTGTAGGCCGACTCGGTGACCGGCGAGGCGGTGATCAGCGTCCACGGACCGGTGATGCTGGTCGCGCGGTAGACGTTGTAGCCCGCGAGGTCCGGCTCGGTGTTGTCGTTCCAGTCGAGCAGCGCCGACGGGCCTGCCGGGATGGCGGTCAGGTTGGTCGGAGCGGCAGGCGCGTCCGGGTCGACGGCGGGGTTGATAGTGAAGGTCACCGTCGAGGTCGCGGTGTTGCCGGCGGGGTCGGTCGCCGTGACGACCAGGGTGTAGGTGCCCGGCGTGGTGATCTCGGTACCCAGCACGTAGGGAGCTCCGTTGAGCGTCGCGGTCAGGACCGCGTCGGGATCGCTCGAGCTGGCGTGCGGGGTGACCGGACCGTCGTAGCTCGCCCCATCGGTGACGTCGATGACGACGACGTC
>CAZCRB010000072.1:0-8030 GCA_964500985.1 uncultured Eubacteriales bacterium | reverse complement strand
GTGTCCCAGACGGTGGCCTGCGGTTCTTGCGCTGGTCACCGTACTCGTCTTGGGGCTGGTCGCCCCGATGGTCGCGGGTGCCGGTGTCCCGCAGATGGACGGTGACATCGTCGGATTTGTCACCAACGCCGACACCGGTGCGCCGGTCGAGGCGGCGTGGGTGTCGCTCCAGGAGCTGCAAGGACCTGACTGGGTCGACGTGCAGTGGACCTACTCCGACCCGTACGGGCGCTACGCGCTCGCCAACATGGCGCCCGGCGACTACCGTGTGCGCGTCGAGGCGCAGCACTTCGTGACCGACTCCCAACCCGTGTCGTTCGTCGGGGACCCGGTGTTTCTCAACCTGCCCCTGACGCCTGTGCCGCTGATCGCCACCGGCACCGTCACCGATGCCGCGACCGGCAAGCCGCTGCCCGCGGCCGAGGTCGTTCTGTACTACCAGGACTACACCGCGACCGACTGGGTGCTCGCGGACTTCGTCTACCCCAACGAGAAGGGCTACTACGAGGTGGCCAGCGACTTCGGTGCCGGCTACTACCAGGTCGTCGTGTCGTTCTACGGCTACGCGACCGACCAGTCCACCGAGTTCGAGTACATGGGCGGCGCCGGCGAGGTGGCCTTGTTCGACTTCGCGCTCGCGCCGCTGCCGGTAGAGCTCTCCGGCACGATCACCGATGCCGGCAACGGCTATCCCATCTCGTTCGCCGATGCGACGCTGGAGAAGCTCGACCCCGACACGCTGGAGTGGAACTTCTTCGAGTGGGCCATCGCCGATGACATGGGCCTCTACCAGTTCTGGGGACTCGAGGCCGGGTCGACGTACCGCGTCGTGGGTGCGGCGATGGGCTACTACTCGGCGACGACCGATGGCTTCATCTACGGCGGCGAGCCGATCACCGGCATCGACCTGGCGCTGAGCCAGGCGCCGCCGGACCTCTCCGGCATGGTGACCGATGCGGTCACGGGCGATCCCATCGAGTACTGCACGATCGAAGCGCAGTACTACGACGGCGACTTCACCGAGTGGATCACCGTCTCGTTTGGCGAGTGCTTCAAAGGCAAGTACGAGCTGTGGGGCCTCGCACCTGACGTCGACTACCGCATCGTCGCGATGGCCGACGGCTACTTCGACACGATGATCGACATCTACTACACCGGGCCGACGACCCTGGATATCGCGCTGCAGCCGCGGCCGGTCATCGCCAAGGGGTTCATCACCAACGCGGCCACGCACCAGCCGCTTGCGGGCGCGACGGCCGAGCTGTGGTTCGACGATCCGGTTGACGGCTGGCTCTACGTCGACGGCGTCTCGACCACGGCGGACGGTTCCTACGCGCTGCATGCGACGAGTACCGGCTCGGGAACCTACCGGGTCGAGTACTTCAGGCACGGCTTCGCCCCGCAACAGGTGGCAAGTCTGGCCTTCACCGGGAGCACGGCGCGCATCGACAAGGCGCTCGACCCCCTGCCTCTGAGCATCGATGGCTACACGCGCGATGCGGATTCCGAGGACCCCGTGCCCTTCGCGTGGGTGGGTCTGTCCAAGTGGGACGGGACCATCGGCGGCGGCATGTTCGTGCAGGTGCAGTCGACCTGGTCCGACGAGAGCGGCCACTTCGCCTTCTACGACCTCGAGCCGGGCGCGGAGTACCGGATCGACGCGTACGCGCCCCGCTATCTCGACTACCAGGGTGACCCGTTCACCTACTCCGGCGACGTCATCGACTCGGTCGTGTGGCTCACCAAGGCCGCGCCGGGGGTCACCGGGACCGTGCGTGACGCGCAGACGCTCGAGCCGGTGTCGTGGTCCGGCGTGGACCTGCTCTACTTCGACCCGCAGTTCGGTGCCTACAACTGGGCCGACTGGACCGAGACGAGCGACGGCTCCTTTGAGTTCTGGGGCCTGTCGAACAACACCGTGTACAGCATCTTCGCCTATGCGATGAGCTACTACGACGCGCAGTCGCCGCCGTTCGTGTACCTGGGTGGCACGCACGTCGAGGACGTCTACCTCGAGCCCTATCCGGTCGCCGTCACCGGCACCATCGTCGATGATGCGCTCGAGCCGATGCCTGTCGCCGGAGCCACCGCGCTGCTGTACCGGCAAGGGCCGAGCGGTCAGTGGTGGGTCGACGGGTTCGGCACCTCGGACGGTACCGGCGCCTACAAGCTGTCCACCACCGAGACCGGCGTCTTCAAGGTGGGCGTCAACCTCAACGGGTACCTGCCCTGGGAGTCCGAGCCCTTCGAGTGGCTCGGCGGAGATCCCCAGATCGTCGACGTGATGCTTCAGGCGGCAGACCCGGGTGTCTCGGGCATGGTCCTCTCGGCCGAGTCCGGGCTGCCCGTCCAGAAGGCCGACGTGTTCCTCCAGTCCTTCGACGCCGAGCTCGGCGAGTGGACCTGGGTCGAGTGGGCCTTCATGAACACCGGGTCCGGCGGAGGCTACACGCTTTACGGCCTCGCCGAAGGCGTCCAGTACCGGGTCGGGGCATGGGCCGCGGACTACGTCGAGACGTTCACCGACCCGTTCGTCTACGAGGGGTCGCTCGTGACGCTTGACGTGCTCATGCAGCCGTTCGACACGACGGCACCACTCGTCGAGAGCGACGCGGTCTCCTCCTACACCGGCGTCGCACAGATCACCATCACGGCGAGCGACCCGTCCATCCCGCTGACCATCTACTACAAGCTCGACGACCAGCCCACCGAGACGGTCGTGGATGCCACCCATGTCGCGGTGACCACCGCGCAGACCGGCGACCACACGCTGAACTTCTGGGCCAAGGACGCGGCCGGCAACGTGAGCCAAGCGACCTTCGTCGCCTTCACGGTGGTGGACGGCTTCGTCGACCGCGTGTCGGGCGCGACGCGCTTCTCCGGCTCAGCGGTCATGGCCGCCGAGCAGTTCGACCCGGCCGGCGACGGCTCGTGGCCGAGCGTGAGCCACATCGTCATCGCCTCCGGTGACGACCGCGCAGCGGCAGACCCGCTGGCCGCCGCCGGGCTGTGCGGCGCCTACGATGCGCCGCTGTTCCTCGTGAGCCAGAAGTCGGTGGACCAGGCGGTCCTCGACGCGATCAAGCAGATCGTGGCGGCCAACGGTGCGGTCACCATGCACGTGGTCGGTGGCGTGGTGTCGGTTCCGGACGCTCGCCTCAACGAGATCAACGCGTATGCCGGCGGCACCCTCACCTCCGAGCGTGTCCTGGCAAGCGGCGGGCGCTTCGAGCTCGCCGCGGCGATCGCCGCGCGCGTCTCGGCGGTGCGGGGAACGCCGGCGACGGTGCTGATCGCCAACGGCTCCGACTCCACCAAGTTCTTCGACGCCCTGGCGCTCTCGCCCATCGCGGCGGCCAAGGGCTACCCGATCCTGCTCGTGTCCACGTCGAACGTGCCTGCCGCGACGAGCCAGGCCATCGCCGACATCAAGGCGGACGGTGGGGCGGGCTCGATAGTCATCGGCGGCGGTTCCAAGACCGTCTCCGACAGCGTCAAGACGCAGCTCGGCGCGACGCGCTGGGCCGGCAACACGCGCTACACCACCGCGACGACGATCGCCGATAACGCCGTCGGCGCCGGCTGGCTCGGCTACGGCTACACGGGTATCGCGGCCAAGTTGCCCGACGCCTTGACCGGCGGTTCGCTCATCGGTCGCTTGGGCGGCGTGCTCGTGCTGACCGACGGGGCCTCGCTGACCCCGGAGACCGGCACGTGGCTGACCGCGCACAAGAGCGAGATCGGAAACGTCTACCTCTACGGCGGCGACAAGTCGCTGACCGGCAAGGTGGCCGGGCAGATCGCGGCCGCGCTGCAGTAGTACCAAGGTCGGATAGTGACGGCGGCCCCCGGCACGGTGCCGGGGGCCGCTTGTCGTTCGTTGGTATGAAAAGCGGCCCTGCGGGAGGGGCGGCGCTGCGCCGCCGGGCATAGTCGCCGAGGGGCGCCCGGCGCCCGAGGGGCTCTACGCCGCAACCAAGCTTCTCCGTACCCTGTCCTGTTCAACGTCGCGCGCCCGACGCGGGTCGATGACCCGTTCGGGGACTGCCGCGCACGCGCGGCATTGGACGAGGAGGAGCGATGAGTGGCTCATGGCGTGTGCCTAGACTCTGGCAGGCGGGACTGCTGGTGCTTGCGATCTGCTTTGTGTTCGCGCTCGCGCCCGTTACTGCCGGTGCGGTGGGGGCGACGGTCGAGGGGTACGTCACCTACGACTCGAATCCCGTGGTGTACGGGGGGGTGAACCTCTGGAACCTGACCACCGGCGATCCGCCGCTGTTCACCATGACGGACGAGTTCGGCTGGTACCAGTTCACGGATCTGCCGGCAGGTGACTACTCCGTCGAATTCTGGTCCGAGAACTCGGAGTGGGTCCTCGGGTCATCCGACGTGTTCTCGGTCGACGGCGTGTCTTGGTATCCCGTTGACGGGATGTTCTCGTCACCGTATATCGTGGCGGTCTCGGGCAACGTCCATGACGACTCGACGATGCTGGCGATCCCCGATGTGGAGGTCGCGGCCTACGTCTTTGACGCTGAACAGATGGGGTGGACGCCGGTCAACTGGGCCACGACCGACGACGCGGGCGCCTACTGGATGGACGCGAGCGGACTGACCGCGGGCAAGCCCTTCCGCGTGGGCTTTGCAGCCCCCGCCTATCTGGGCGAGTACTACGACGATGCCGCCTCGGTGGGCGGCGCCCAGGAGTTGACGTGGAACGGAGCCGATCCGATCGCGGGCATCGACGCCGGACTCGAGCCCTTCTCGTCCGCGCCGGGCACGGTCGAGGGGCACGTCACGTTCTACGGCGCGCCGTGCTTCGACTGGACCGTCGAGCTCTACAACCACAACACCGGCTACTGGGGCGGAACCAGCACCGACGTCGACGGGCACTACAGCATGTCCAATCTCGACGCGGGCCTGTACGAGGTCACGGTCATGAACGCCGACATGTCGTACATCTGGACCAAGATGACGTTGGTCAACGGCGACGCCAAGACGGTGGACTTCGCTTGGGTCGCCTCGGTTCCTGCGATCACGGGGTCGGTGACTGACGCCATGACGGGCGCGGGTGTGCCCGCAGACGTGAGCGTGTACTTCTACGATGAGGTCAGCACGGATCTGCAGTACTGCGGCTGGGTGCAGGCGGATCCGGACGGCTCCTATACCGCCGACCTCGCCGAGAACCTGGCCGGCGGGACCTTCTACGTCACCTTCGGCGCAACCGGCTACGTAGCCGAGCTCTACGACAACGTCGCCGCCGACGACATCAGCCATGCGACCCAGGTGTTCTGGGAGGGCGGCGGTGTGGTCACCGGCATCGATGCACAGCTCGATCCGCTGCCCGCCGACATCACGGGTACGGTCACCGACGCCGCGTCCGCCGAGCCGATCGAATCGGCCAGCGTCTGGCTCTGGTGGTGGAATCCCGACGAGCTCTTGTGGGAGTGGTACGACACCGCCTACACCGACGCCAACGGAGCCTATTCCTTCTACAGCTTGCCGGACGGCGACTACTACCTCGAGGCGAGCGCCAGCGGGCACCTCACCGCCACTGGTGACGAGTTCCCCTTCAGCGGAACGCCACTGGTGTTCGACTTCGCGCTCGATCTTGCGCCTGACGCCATTTCCGGAACGGTCACTGAGGAAGGCTCCGGTGTCCCGATCGCGGACGCGTCGGTCGATGCGCACTACTTCGAGTCCGACTATGGCGAGTGGTGGTATTGGAACTCCGTATCCACCGGTCCGGATGGCACGTACTCGTTCACCGGCACCGACGTAGAGGCCGGTGTGAGCTACGCCCTGTCGTTCTCGACGTACTCTGAGCACTACCCGGAGACGTACGACAACGTCGCGCCATGGGACTTCGCCAACGCGACCCTCGTAACGTGGGATGGCGTTACGGAGACCACGGGCATAGACGCGGCACTCGCGCCCGCTCCGGAGGTCGCCTCGGGAACCGTGACCGACGAGGTCACGGGCGAGCCGCTTGAGGGCGCAAGCGCGTACCTGTGGCTCTGGGTCCCCGATTGGAACGATTGGCTCGGCGTCGACGCCGTCTCGACGAGCGCTGACGGAAGCTACCTGTTCCGCTTCCCGGCGTACGACGGAGACCAGCTCAAGGTCTCGGCCAAGCGCAAGCTCACCCACGCCGAGAGCTTCTCCGAGCCGTTCACGTGGGACGGCACCAGTCAGGTCGTGGACCTTCCGCTGGCCGCGCTGACGGGTGACTCGTCCACGATCTCCGGCACGGTCACGCTTGACGGCTCGCCGGTCTCAGGTGCGGTGGTCAGGCTCTGGAGCTCTATCTCCGGGTGGGACTGGCAGACCACGGCTGACGCCGGAGGCGCATTCGAGTTCACCGGCCTGCCGGCGGACGAGTACCTCTTGGAGTTCTGGACCGGTGTCGATGGAGACCTTCTCGGGCAGTCTGAGTACGTGACGGCCGATGGCGTGTCGTCCTATGTAGTCAACGGCGTGTTCACCTCGCCGCAGCCCGCCATCTCCGGCACCGTGACCCAAGAGGGGGGCGGTGACCCGATCGCGGGCGCGTGGGTCGATCTGCACTACTACGACCCGATGGACGACGCGTGGTACTGGTGGACCGATGCCATGACCGACGCGAACGGCGACTACACGTTCGACGGCGCCGACATCGAGGCGGGTGTCGACTACGCCGTGATGTTCTGGGCCGACGGCTTCTATCAGGAGATCTACGACAACGTCCAGGACTTCGCGTCGGCGAGCCTGGTCAATTGGAACGGTGTGGACGAGGTCACCGGTATCGACGCGGCCCTTACGCCGTATCCGCACGTGGTCGATGGCACCATCACCGATGCGGTGACCGGCGCCCCGATCAACGGAGCAGGCGTGTACCTGTGGATCAACGATCCGGAGTTCGGCTGGGACTGGATCGACGCGATGTCGACGTCCGCGGACGGCACTTATGCGTTCGTGGCCCCGGCCTACGTCGGAGACGAGTTCAAGGTCTCTGCCACCAAGCCCCTCGCGTATGCGGAGCGGGTGTCCGACCCGTTCACGTGGGCGGGCGAAAGTATGACCATCGACCTGGCCCTAACCCCGCTGGCCACGACCGTCGAGCAGATCGCCGGCGCCACCCGCTTCAGTGGCTCGGTGGTCATCGCCGCAAGCGCTTTTGATCCATTGGGTGACGGCACCTGGCCCAACGTCCACGACGTCATTCTGGCGTGCGGTGATGACCGCGCAGCCGCCGACCCGCTCGGCGCGGCCGGCCTGACGTGGGCCTACGATGCGCCGCTGTTCCTGACCAGCGCCACCTCCGTGGACCCGGCGGTCAAGGAGGCGTTCAAGCAGATCGCCGCAGCCAACGGCAACGTGACCGTTCACATCGTGGGCGGCCGTGTGTCGGTTCCGGATGCCCGCTACAACGAGATACTCGCCTACGTGGGCAACGCGGGCACGCTGACCAAGGACCGACTGCTCATCGGTGGCGATCGCTACGACCTGTCCGCCGAGATCGCACAGCGCATGGCCGACGAGCTTGGCGACGCGCCGGACGTGGTGCTCGTCGCCAACGGCCAGGACTACAACAAGTTCTTCGACGCGCTGTCGCTTTCGCCCATCGCCGCGTGTGACGGCTACCCGATCCTGCTGGCCAACAACAGCGGTGTTCCGGCGGTCACGCAGGCCAAGCTCAACGAGCTCAAGGCCGAGGGCGGTGCCACCACCATCATCGTGGGTGGCGGGCCCAAGACCGTGTCGGACCAGACAGTGGCGGCGTTGGGCGCCACGCGCTGGTCGGGAAGCACGCGCTACGGTACGGCGCTGGCGATCGCTGACGGCGCATCGTCCCGCGGCTGGCTCAACATCGAGCCCGTGGGCATCGCCGCCAAGCTGCCGGATGCACTGACCGGTGGCTCGGTCATGGGTTGGCAGGGAAGCGTCCTCGTCCTTACGGACGGCGCTACCCTGACCCCCGAGACCGGCAACTGGCTCGCGGCGCACAGCGCGCAGATCAACACCGTGTTCTGCTTTGGTGGCGACAAGTC
>CAZCRB010000071.1:0-8053 GCA_964500985.1 uncultured Eubacteriales bacterium | reverse complement strand
CCGGCACAGCCGACACCCGGCTCCGGACCGCCGGACTCGGCGCACTTGACGTCGCCAAAACCGGTCTGCAGAACCTCCTCGAGCTCCAGCTCCTCGACCGAGCCGGCCTCGCGGGCCATGTCCATGACCGTGTTCTGCATCTTCTGGTTGAGGATCAGTCGGGTCGAGTCAGCCTTGGGGTCACAGCCGACGATCATGACCTTCTTGCCGGCGTCGGCAAGCGCGGCGACCGTGTTCTGCGTCGTGGTCGACTTGCCGATTCCACCCTTGCCGTAGATTGCGATCTGTCGAATCATTGCTCCTCCTTCAAGCCGTCTGGCGGGCTGGGAACCCGATGAGTTGGCCTGGGAGAAGCGCGAACCGTGTGCCAAGTCTTTCAGCCCTCTGACCAGCGGAAACAGGGTCTGTTGCATCAGACGGTGCGACAGTTTGGGAGGGCGATGCGACACAAATGTAGGGTTGTTGCCTGCGGATTACGCGAGCGGCTCGATCAGTCCTCCGCGCCGAAGCACTCCGCGTAGCTCGGACACGCCGAGCAGCTGGGGCGCACTCAACCGCTGAAGCCGGGCCAGCCGCAGAGCCGCTTGTAGAGGTACTTCTTCCAGCGCATGTCCTTGGTGTTGCCGGCGGCGAGCTCCGGGAAGTGGCGAGACATCAGCTCGCGCAGCTCCGCACGCGAGTCCAGGCCCATCACCCGCCAGAGGTGCCCGCTCTCGAGCGCCCCGCGCACCACGCGGTCCGCGATCGCGGGGGCATCGGGGTCGCCAGGCGCGGCGTCGCGCATGAGGAGCGAGAAGAGACCCTCATACTCAGCTCGGCGCTGCGCGGGGATGTCGGCGGGAATGCGCATGGTGACGTTGTAGCACCGGCGTGAGTCCTGGATGTTTCCGGCGGCGAACACAAAGCGACGCCCGTCCCTAGGGGCGGGCGTCGTCAGCGTGACCGACACGACCGGGCGGCGGCGCAGCTGCGCGCACCGGTCCTGCGCGCGTCAGTGCCGGTACGTCATGCAGTCGGCGTGATCCGAGTGGGTCCCGAGCGTGATCCCCGCCGCGCCGCAGGCCATCCCGTGGTTGAAACTGCAGTCGGAGACCTTGCAGTCAGCCACTCCCGCCATGTCGTCTTTGGGCATGACGGCGCCGGTGGTGAACGTGTCGCATCGCGGATGGTCGTCGCCGATCTCGACCGATGGAGCGCAGCACTCGTCCCTGCAGTTCCACGAGCAGTCCTCGGCCAGGCAGGTCATCACACGCGCCTCGCTGTGCGTCTGCATAGCTACACCTCCTCTCGACTGGACTCGTTGAGCGTTCCCTGCGCACCGCGCTTGGTAATCACTGCAAAGGCCGCCGCGCGCCGCCCCTCACCGCGCTCGCGCTATCATCGGCAGACAACAGTCCCCTCCGCCCGAGGAGCGCCCATGATCCCGCATTCCGCGACCGCCGCCGAGCTGCTCGCCGCCTACCGTGAGGGGCCCGCGATCCTGCGCGACGCAGTCGCGGGGCTCGACGCCGATGCGCTGCGGGCGCGCCCCATCCCCGGCAAGATGAGCTCGCTTGAGGTGCTCTGCCACATCGTGGACTCGGACCAGTTCATGTGCGACCGGATCAAGCGGACCCTGGCGACCGACAACCCGCTGCTCATCGGCATCGAGTCCGCCGACTACCCCGGCCCGCTCGCCTACCACGAGCGCGACCTCGAGCTCGACCTGCGGCTTCTCGAAGTCCAGCGCGAGCAGCTCGCCGCCGACCTTGCGCGCCTCGCGCCCGAGGCCTGGCAGCGCACCGCCGTGCATTCCGAGGCCGGGACCGTCACCGTCCACGACCTGTTCCACCACGCGGTCGAGCACCTCGAGGACCACGTCCTCGCGATCGCCGAGAAGCGCGCCGCGCTGGGCCTGTAGGCCGCCGGCGTGCGCCCCTCGCGGCTCCTCTCGCAACCGCTGTTCGTCGCCGCGATCGGGCTTTCGGCGTTCCTGCTGTTCACGCTCGAGCTGCTCGCCGCGCGGCTGGTCTTGCCGGTCTTTGGCGGCGCGTCGTCGGTGTGGACCACGTCGCTGTGCTTCTTCACCGCGGTGGTCTTCCTCGGGTACCTGTACGCGCACCTGGTGGCCACGCGGCTCTCCCTGCGCAACGGTGCGCTGCTCCACGTCGCCGTCGCGATCCTGGTCGCCGCTGCGACCCTCGCCGCCCCGGCGGACCTGGCGTCGCTCCGCTTCGCGGGCATGCCCGCCGCGCTCAACGTGATGGCGGTGCTCGTACTCGTGGCGGGAGCACCCGCGCTGCTGCTCTCAACCACCACTCCGCTGCTATCGGACTGGTTCTCGCAGCACGGTCGCGACCCGTGGTGGCTCTACGCCGTCTCCAACGCCGCAAGCCTGGGCGGGCTGCTCGCCTACCCGCTGCTCATCGAGCCATGGGTCCCGCTGTCGCTGCAGCGCACCGCTCTCAGAGTCCTGCTCGCGGTGCTCGTGGGTCTCATCGCGTGCGTGGCGGCTGGTGCGTTTCGTGCGGGCTCGGACGTGACGGGCGGGCTCGCCCCTGTGCCGGGCGCGCCTGCCGGGCTGCCGCTCGACGCCGCACCGGTCGCCGCCCGCCCGCTCACCCGCCGGCGCCGCGCGGTATGGCTGCTGGCGGCCGCGGTGCCCGCCGGGCTGCTGTCGGCGACGACCACGCACCTGACCACCGACCACACGTCGACGCCGCTGCTGTGGGTGGGCCCGCTCGCGATCTACCTCGCCAGCTTCATCGTGGCCTTCTCCGCCCGCGGCCGCCGCGTCCTTCCCGTGGCCGAGAAGCTCGTGCCTGCCGCCGTCACGCTCATGTGGGTGCCCTATCTCGCGCGCGTGAGCTGGCCCGCGCCGGTGCTCATCGCGATGCTACTCGCCGCCTACGGGGTGCTCGCCGTCGCGATCCACGGGCGCCTCGCCTTGGACCGCCCCGACGAGTCGCACCTGACCGGCTTCTATCTCGTGGTCTCCGCGGGCGGGATGGTGGCGACCGCGTTCGTCGCGCTCGCCGCGCCGCTGCTCTTCAACGACGTCTACGAGTACCCGCTCCTGCTCGTGGCCGGCCTCGGTGCGCTCGCGCTGCTGCCGGGCCCGGATTGGCTGCCGGCCAAAGCGCCCGGCGCGACGTTGCGCGCGGCGGGGGTGCGCCTGCTGCCGTACGTGGCGGTCAGCGCGGTCCTGGTCGCGACGGTCGTCGCCGACTCACCGGCGGCCGCGCTGTTCGTGGGCGTCGTGCTGGTCGTCGGCGCCCAGGTCATCGTTATCGGGCGCACGCCTCGCTCGCTCGCGATCGTCACGGGGATAGCCGTCGCGGCGCTGCTCGTCGCGTTCGCACCGAGCCACCTCGAGCGGGTCCGCACCTTCTACGGCATCACCGAGGTACGCAGCGATCGCGACGGGCAGGCCCGCACCGAGATCCACGGCACGACGTTGCACGGCTTGCAGTTCCTCGACTCTCGCAGCGCTCAGCCGACCTCATACTTCGTGCGCTCCGGCCCGCTCGGCGATGTGTTCGACCAGTTGGCCGCGCGCCGTCCCGGCCCGGCCCGCATCGCGATCGTCGGGCTCGGCATCGGCACCATCGCCGCCTACGAGCGACCCGGCGACGCGATGACGTACTTCGAAGTCGACCCGGCGGTCGTCGCTATCGCCCAGGACACGCGCTACTTCAGCTACCTGGCCGACGCGCCCTCGCCCCCGCGAGTCGTGCTGGGAGACGGGCGGCTCTCGCTGGAGGCGCAGGGGCAACGGGCCTTCGACCTCGTTATTCTCGACGCGTTCTCGTCGGACTCCGTTCCCGCGCACCTGCTGACCCGCGAGGCGATGCGCGCCTACGAGCGCACGCTCGCGTCCGGTGGCGTGATGGCGTTCCAGCTCACCAACCGGCACTTCGACCTGGCGCCGGCGGTGGCCGCGACCGCCCGCTCGGTGGGACTGGACGCCCGCACGCGCAGCTACGAGCCGACCGCATCCGAGAAGGACCGGTTCGCCGCGCAGGCGTCGCGATGGGTGATCGTCGCCCGGCCGGGAGAGCTGGCGTGGTTCGACCGACACGGCTGGGAGCGCCCCGGCGACGGACCGGTGCTCACCGATGATTACTCCGACATCCTGCGCCTCATCCGCTGGCGCTGATCACCGTACTCTGACCGGCTAGCCCTCACTGAGCGCCGGCTCCGGTACCAGCGTGACCTCGGCGGCGGGCGGCGCGACGCTGGCGCGGCGGCCTGCGGCCACGCAGCCGACCACCGCGAGCGCGAAGACCCAGCTGCCGGGGATGACGGTCTCACCAAAGAACAGCGCGGCGGCGGCCAGGGTCATGAACGGCTGGAGCAGCTGCAGCTGTCCCACGCGCGCCACCCCACCGAGCGCGAGCCCGGAGTACCACGCGAAGAACCCCGCGAGCATGCTGCCGAACGAGACGTACGCCATGCCGACCAGCGCGCTCGGCACGATCTGCGTCGGCGGCGTGATCCACAGCGAGACCCCGACGATCACCGCGAGGACCGGCGCGCTGAGCACGAGCGCCCAACAGATCGTCTGCCAGCCGCCGAGCTGCTTGGAGAGCCGGCCGCCTTCCGCGTAGCCGAGCCCGCACAGCACGAGCGCCGCCAGCATCGCGAGATCCGCGATGCCCGCTCCGCCCTCGACGCCACGCCACAGCGCGAAGACCACGACGAGCAGGCTGCCGAGCACCGCCCAGCCCCAGAAGGCGCGCGAGGGTCGCTCGCCGAGCAGAATGGCGGCCCAGACCGCGGTCAGCAGCGGCAGGACGCCGTTGAGGACCGCCCCGTGCGAAGCGGGGACGTACTGCATCGCGATCGCGGAGAACAGCGGGAAGCCCACGATCACGCCGACGGAGACCACCGCGAGACGCCGCCACTGCAAGGCGTCGGGCCGCGGCGCCTTGGTCAGCAGCAGGATCGGCAGCGCGACACACGCCGCGATGACCGAGCGCCCGAGCGAGACCGTCACCGGCCCAAAGGACTCGAGCGCGAGGCGCGTCATGGGCAGGGTGAGGCTGAAGACAGCGGCTCCAAGAAGTCCGAGTAGCGCGCCGATGGTGGCATCAGAAGGTCGTTTCATTCGGCCAGTCTACGCCATCGGGCCTGCGGACCCGCCGGTTTAGCGACCCCAGCGCTCCCTGGCCCCGATCGCGTGACGCCCGCGCGGCGGCCCGAACAGCTGGGCGAGAAACCCGCGACTCTCCGCCGCGGGCCGCGGTGCCGTGCCCATGGCGACCGGAGCGACCGGCGCCGCCCACGACACGGAGTCGGCGGCGGAACCATGCTGCGGGGCGCCGGCGTGCGGCGCCTGGGCCGGGATCGCCGGCGACAGGTACTCGGCGGCCGGCGCGACGGGTGCGACCGGACGGGCCGCAAGCGCACGCTGGTCGGCACTCGGAGGCAGGGGGCGCGCGGTGCGACGGTCGAGCGCGGCGACGTAGATGCCGCGGAGGTTGGGCCGCGTGTGCCCGAACTCGCACCCGCCGTCGAGAGCTACCAGGACGTAGGCACGGCACGCCGTGCAGTAGGCTGCGGTGGCAGAGGGCATGTCGGCTCCCATCTCGTCGAGTTGCTGCGAGTGTGGGCAGTGTGCGCGCCTCGACCGCGGGTGGGAAGTACCACCGCCGAACGTGCTGTGAGCGCCGTCACCAATCGCGCGGCGCCGGCCTCAGACGGCGAACTCGCCGCGCGCGACCACCACCGCCGAGCCCCCCACCTCGACCGACGAGATCTCGCCGGCGCTTCCGTCGGCCTTCGCGTACAGCGTGCTGGGCCGGCCGATCTCCGCACCTTGGGAGATGGCGATCTCGGTGCCCCAGTCGATGCGCTCGTGCCGCGCGAGGTGCACGGCGAGCGGCCCGGCAGCGGAGCCGGTGGCGGCGTCCTCGCCCAGCACGTTGTCGAACCAGAACATGCGGGTCTTGGCGCTCACGCCGTCGAACGCGAACACGTTGGCGCCGACCTCCCCTACCGCGGCGCGCAGCAGCTCGGCGTCGGGGCGCAATGCGGCGACGGCGGCGAAGTCGGGCACGCAGACGAAAACGTGGCGGATCCCGGTGTCGTAGACCTCGATCGGCAGCTCGGAGGACGCGAGTCCGAGCGCCGCCAGCAGCGCCTCCGGGTCGGGCCACGGAGCGACCTTGGGGATGGGCTGCACCATGCGGCCGAACACGATCTTGGCGCCCTCACGCTCGAGCGTCACCGGCACGATGCCCGACTCGGTCTCTATGCGCACGAGCGTACTCTGCAGGGGACCGGCGGTCGCGAAGGCGGCGCCCAGTGTGGGGTGCCCCGCGAACGGCAGCTCTCGTGCGGGGGTGAAGATGCGCAGCCTAAAGTCGCCGCCGCGCTGCGCGGGCAGCACGAAGGCGGTCTCGGAGAATCCGATCTCGCGCGCGAGTGCCGCCATCTTCTCGTCAGTCAGGCCCACGGCGTTGGTGAAGACCGCGAGTTGGTTGCCGGCAAAGGCCTGCTCGGTGAAGACGTCGAGGACCAGGAACCTGTGGGTGTACATGACGACCTCCGGTCTAGGGACGCATGAGGGTGAACGCGTACAGGGTCGTCGCCGCCAGCGCGCCCACGAACGCGGTGTGCTTGACCAACGCCATCCGGGCCTTGGCCTGCAGCGCACCGGCACGGACGTTGAGCCGCCAGTAGCGCAGCCGCAACGCCCCGGTCGCGACCAGCAGCCCAAGCGAGACCACGAGCACCCACAATGACGAGACCGTCAGCGGGACCAGCGCGAAGGACGCCTGAGGCGCCGCTCGTTCGACGCCGGTATGGAGCAGCCACACGCCCAGGACCGTGCCGGGCCACAGACCCGCGCAGACGTCGTGGACGAAGTCGTTGGCGACCCGGACCGAGAAGTTGCTCGAAAGCGCCACGCGAGCTCCTGACCGCTTGCGGAAGACGGACTCCATGCCGAGTCTACCCAAGCGGCACCGTACAGGGCGTAGTATCGGGTCATGGCTCACCCCGAACACATACGCGTGACCGACCACGACGGCGTGCGAACGCTCAAGTTCGCGCGGGCCCAGCAGTCGTCGATGCGCCTCGACGACCCGTTCGCGACCGACTTCGCGTACCCGGTGTACCTGCACCTGGCGCGCGCGGTGGTGCCGGACGCGCAGCGCGCGCTCGTCATCGGGCTCGGCGGCGGCACCGTGGTCAAGCAGCTGTGGCGCGACTGCCCCGACCTGCACATCGACGCGGTCGAGATCGACCCGGAGGTCGCGCGGCTCGCCCGCAGCCACTTCGCCGTGCCCGATGACGAGCGCCTCACGGTCATCGTGGGCGACGGCCGGGCGGTCCTGGAGAGCGCGACCGAGCCCTACGACATCCTCATCGTCGACGCCTTCGACGACGACCGCGTCCCGCCCCACCTGCTCACCGAGGAGTTCGCGCGCCACGCATACGGGCACCTGACCGAGCAGGGCGTGCTCGCCTACAACGTCCACGGCTCGGTGGTCGGCGACCGGAGCAAGCCGTTCCGCAGCCTGCACCGCACGCTGGCCAACGTGTTTCGCCGCCTGTGGGTCTTCCCGGTGGGGCTCAGCGCCGGCGGCGCCCCGGGCGAGCACCGCGAGATCATCGTCCTGGCGACCGACGCGGCGTTGACCGCAGACGAGCTGCTCGCGCGCATCGCCAGCGGCGTGGACGGCACCGTGTCGGTCCCCGGCTTCACCGGGCTCGGCGCCGACCTCTACGTCCCCAAGGTCCGCACGGGCGACGTCCCTATCCTTCTGGACCCGCCAACCGCCGGGCGCTAGCGCACCGCGCACACGAGAGGAACCGCCATGTCCGACGCGCCCCTGACAGCCCAGCAACTCGCCGTCGACGCGACCGTCACCGAGTGGCCCGAGGTCCGCGCCAAACAGGTCTTTGGCCACCGCGGCTACGTGCGCAACGGCAAGATGTTCGGGTTCCTCGCCGACGGCGGTCTCGCGGTCAAGGTCCGCGCGGGCGAGGAGGCCGACGCGCTCTACGCGCTCGCCGACGTCCACTCGTTCGCGCACGGCGGCATGGAGATGCGCGCCTGGCCGAT
>CAZCRB010000070.1:0-8072 GCA_964500985.1 uncultured Eubacteriales bacterium | reverse complement strand
GGGCAACCCCCCGTACGAGGGTTCGAATCCCTCCCCCTCCGCCAGCTAGGACACAGAAGAGACCTCGGCGATGCCGGGGTCTCTTTGCGTATGCTGGAAGCGGCGGCGCCATGGGCGCGATTTCGTGAGGGGTGCATGCATTGGGAGCGCAGCAAGGCCGCGGGGGCCGACACGGTTAGTCAAGTCGGTTATTGTCCTGGTGGCCGTTCTGGGCCTTCTGGCTGTGGTGATCTACATCGTGCAGTAGTCGGGTCGGCTGACTACTGCAAGCAAGGCACAGCCGCGGGTTGCGGTCGAAGCAGCAACAACGCCCACGTATTCCACCTACATCGGGCAGGGGTGATTCGGATAATGCGACACGCCCAACCATGAGCGAGGAGGGCATGAACCGAGTCACGATTGAGGCTGCGGACGCCGATAGCGTCACGTTCTCACTTCTCCACACCGGCTCGGCGCCGGCTTACCGAACTACGCCGTTGCCCGCCTTCTGGTCTGCCGGCGTCGAGCGCATGCTCATGGGCGAAGAAGCCGCGAAGTCGGTATGGCGCCGGCTCGAGGCTAGTTCGCCGGCATGAGCTCCTGAATGCGCATGCCCTCCTCGGTAGGAACGACCCGGTACGTCCAGCGGTCTGCGCCCGTCTTCCACACCTCGGTGGTGGTCACGAAGTAGGTCCCATCGCCCGCCGCCTCGACGGACTCGATCGTGTAGGACGTGAACTGGCCAGCTGATACCTGGGCACTGGCCGCGTCCTCCTTGAACGGGGACACGGTCAACTTCTGCGCCTCGAGACCCTGGTCAGACTTCACGAAGCCGAGGAACTGCTCGACGGTCGCCGCGGCTTCGTCCTCGGGCGCCACGTCTCCGCCCTCTTCGATCGGGTAGGTCTCTGACACGCGCCACGCGCCGTCGGCGTCCTTCTCGGCGATGTAGACGGTGGTGAATTCGCTGCGGGGAGGTCCGGCCCAGTACTCGGCGCGGCTCTGGTCCTCGCTCACCATGCGGATGATCCAGTCGACGGGGATCTCGGCCTTAACTGCCTCCTTGGCGGTCTCATAGCCGGCGGGAGCGGGCGTCGAACTCTCGGTTCCCGAGCCTTCGGTGTCTTCGGTGGGTGTGCCCTGGATCTCGGTGATGGTCTCGCGTACGGGCGCGAAGAGCGCGAAGCCGGCAACGCCGATGCAGGTGCAGAGCAGCAGCACGCCGCCGATCACGAGCGCGATGATCAGCGGCACCTTGCTCCTGCGCGGCGGCTCGGCCGCTGCCGGCGCGGCAGCCTGCGCCTGGGGGGCCGTCGGCTGGGCGGGTGCCGCCGGGACGGCCTGCGGCGCGGCGGGGGGTGCCGCGACCGGAGCGGGCGCTGGCGCAGGGGCAGGTGGGGGCGCCTGCGCAGCCGCCGCTCGCTGCGCGTTCAGGTCGGCACCGCACGTGCCGCAGAAGACGTCGTCTGGCTGAACCGTAGCGCCGCAGTTGGTGCACTGCATCTTCGTTCCTCCCGAGAACGCCGGCGGCGGGAGTCCGTCCGGCTACTTCTTAGCGTACTTGAGGGCCTCGACTTGTGAGGAGAGCGCTCCCATGAAGCCCTTCAGCCCCTCCGAGAAACCCGCATCCTTGAGTGCTTGGTCCGCAGCGGCAATCGCCGCCGGGTTGTCGAACCCCTTGGTGCCGGCGTCGGTGACGATGTTCATGCCGGTCTGGAACTTCTCGGAGAGCGTGCCCACGTTGTAGTCCTGCTTGGAGTAGCCGGCGCGGATCTCGTTCAGATCGCGCACGGCCTTGCTGGCTTGCGCGTACGCCTCCCCGGGGTGGTTGTGGTTGAGTTGCTCGGCGACTTTGTGCTCGTAGACGTCACCGAGGGCCTCGGGGTTTATGAGCGTACCCTCCCCGGCCTTGACCAGTTCGATCCGTGGCTTGCTCTGGGTAGCGACCATGGTGCCGTCGGGACCCTTCACGAATGTCTGGTCGCTCATGTCGGGGGCCGCCTCGGCGTGCCACTTGTCGGTGCCCAGCTGCTGGTGCTTCTCCGCCCAGTCCTTGGCGCCCGCGGGGTCAGTGGGGCCGCCGGTCTCGCCTGCGAAGATCGTGTTCGACTTCTCGATCCACTTCTTCGTGGAGACCTCGACGTAGACGGTCTTGCCGGTCACGGGGTCGGTGGTCTCAACGAGGACGCGGAAGTCGCGGTCGGTGTTGAAGCCAGCCTCTTTGCCGGGTGTGCGCACCTCGGCGACGATGATCTTCTTGCCCTCCATGCCCGGCTGGCTCTCGACGTACTCCTTGAGCTTGCGGTCGTGCTCGGCGTAGATCTCCTGGCGCGTGTTCTCGAACGCTTCGCGTACCGCGGGGTCGGCCGAGTTCTTGAGCGAGCGGGTGGCCTCCGGGTCGCGCATGACGGCCAGCACGTCGCGCGGGTCCGCGTAGGGCTTGCCGTTGCGGTACTTCACGCGCTCGACCAGCTGCTTGACCGCGCGCGAGTCGGTGGGTGCGGCGTGGTCGCCGCGCGGCGGTCCGTCCTTATCGCCGGGCTTCTTCGCACCGGGCTCGCCAGCGGCGACGGGCTTCGCGGGCTTGTCGCCACTGCCGGGCTTCTTCGCACCGGCGGGGTCACCGGGCTTGGCGCCGGGCTTCACGCCTCCCTTGGCGACGGCCATGCGCAGGAACTGCACGAGTCCCTCATCGCGCATCTGCTGGGCGATGCGCTTCATCGCCTCGGTCACCGAGAGGTCGGGCGTGCTCATGAGCTCGCGCACGAAGGTGTACGAGATAAAGATAGCCCACGCGAGCGCTTTGTTGCCGGCGAGCTTGTTGATCGCGTCGACGTCGGTTGCGGCGCCCTCGAGCGCGCTTGCGAAGACGCTGACCTGTCCGGTCGCCCAGTCCGAGATCGAGCCGCCGTTCACCCAGACCTGCATGGCGCTCACGAGTGAGGGCTTGAGAATGCCGACGCCCACCGACGCCGCCGTTCCTGCGAGCGATCCCGTGGCTGCGCCGAGCGCGATGTCTCCGCACCACGAGACCCAGTCCAGCGTGTCGATGACCTGGTCGTTCCACCACGCTGCGGTGAGGTGGTCGTGTGCCTCGCGCATCGTCTCGTTGTAGGCGAAGTCCCACAGCCTCGAGCGCATCGCGAACAGGCCCTCGGCACCCATGGTCTTGCCGCGCTCATGGACGAGTGCGGTGAGCTTCGCGCGGTGCTCGGCGGGGACGTATTCGTCGATGATGCGCAGGCAGTTGTCCTTCTCCGCCTCCCACGCCTTCGAGTACGGCGCCGTGTTCACGCCGATGATCGAGACCGCGAGCGGCTTGGAGAACAGATCCTCGGGCCCCGCCGAGGAGACTGCGCGCAACTCCACGCGCAGGGGCTCGCCCGCGGTCGGCAGGGGGCGGGGGATGGTGAAGCGGTGAATCGCTGACGGCGAGTTGCTGGGCCGGATCCCGCCGTCAGCGTGTTCGACTCCGCCGTAGCGCCATGCGGCGCCGGGCGGCTGGTTCTCCGGTGAGACGACCTCGAAGGTGGCGGCGGCGGACAGCTCGGGGCTGAACGCGATCTCGCCGGCCTCGTTGCGCGCGAACACGCGGACGTCGATCTCGGTCGGGGCGGCGGTGCCATCGGCGAGCAGGTGGAACGACCCGTCCCGGTCCTGCCCGGTCGCGTCGACGTAGAGGCCCTCGTTGGCGACCGCGACCGGAAGGTGCCGTTGGAGCGTGCCCCAGTCCGGATGCTTCGCGGCGATCACGAGCGTCGAGACCTCGGTCGGCGTAGTGCTGGGAGGCAGTGACACGGCGGCCTCGGTCAGGCCGACCACGGCGGTGCCGGGCGAATCCGAGCGCACGGAGACCGTCGCGACGGCGCGGTCGCCCTGCTTCCACGCCGCCGAGAACGCCCACTGCTGCTGGTCCGCGGGCTCGATCCACGCCAGCACGTCCTCGGCGGCGCGGCTGCCCACGGCGAAGGACACGCGGTCGGGGCGAACATCGATGAGGGGCGGGCGTTCGACGGCGAGCGCGATCGTCTGCGCAAGCGGTCCTTGCGGCAGCTGGACGCTGGCGGTGATGGAGATCGACGCCGGAGGGTCAGCCGGCGCGTCCGGGTTGGGCTGCGAGACTGCGATCGGCAGCGAGCGCCCGTCCGCTGTCTCCTTGGGCTCGCCCAGGTCGACCCATTCGGACGGTGTCGCGGAGAATGCGATCGCCGCGCGGGCGGCGCGCTCGTCGAAGTCGGGTGAGGCTGCGAGCGCAGGGGAGACCTCGAGTACCGCACGAACGACGACGACGTGTGCACCGGTGGGGCGGATGCTCTCCAGCGCCGGCTCGAGCACGAGCGCGAGCGCGCTCGCGGCATCAGCATCCAGCGGAATCGTCGCCGTGGTCCCGCCGCCCGGTGCCTGCGCCTGTACCCCGAGCGAGGCCCCCTCGTACACGTCGCCGGTCTGCCACACGCCCGCCGAGAACGGGCTCGGACCGGACGACGGCTGGACGGCGACGCCTGCCGGCGGGTGGAGCGTGACCTGAGCGCCCTCGGCCGGCTCTACCGCACCCGAGGCGAGGACGCGCCACACGGTTGCCGCCAGAACGGACTGCGCCGCAGGCGAGATGGCGAGGCGCTCCACTGAAAGTTGCAGCACGTAGCCCACCGGAGCGTTGGGGTCGACCTTCGCGCGCTTGCCGAGGCGCGACGCTGCGGCGCCGGCGATGGCGCTTGCCGCCGCCGCGACGGCCGCGAGCCCGCCAGCGACCGTCTTCCACGCGGGCGGCGTCTTGCCGCCGCCCGATGTGGCGCCGCCTTCGGTGATCTGGATGAGCGAGAGCACCTTCTGCATCTCGGCTTTGTAGCGCGGCAACTGGTCGGCCAGCTCGACCGAGGTGCCGGCACTGCCGTCGACGCGGATTGCCGAGCCGTCCGGCAGCAGCACGTAGTAGTTCTCCTGGTAACTGGTGCTGTCCGCCTTGGGTATGCCGTCGCGGGCGTCCTGCGTCTCGACGGTGCCTTTGGCGTAGTAGGCGGGGTATCCCGCGAAGGTGGTCTTCCCGGACTCGAGCACGGTGGCATCGTAGAGCTGCATGTCCACGAGGTTGACGTTCTTGATGAGCGCTTCGGGTGAGTCGACCACGCCGACGGTGTCGAAGTGGATGGCGCGGACGCTTCCGCCGGCCGTGAGCTCGACGTCGTCCGGGTTCGGCTGCGCCCGGACTCCCCACTCCCAGGCCTGGTAGCCGCCCTGCGACCAGAGGTTGTCGGGGTTCTCGGCCCATCCTGAGGGCGGGTTGGCGGTCAGGCTCACGTCCCAGGTCGCGGCGAAGGCCGGGGCGCACGCCATAAGCGCGAGCGCCAGAGCGCAGCCGAGCGAGCCTACGGCACGCGTGCGGCGCGAGCGGAGAATGCGCGAGAGGCGTCGGCTCATCGGCGCCACGCCCCGATCGCGGTCGTCACCGAGAGCACCAGGCCGGACAACGCCGTAACCAGCGCCGGGAGGAGCGAGAGAAGCTGCGCGGGAGTCCTGAGCAGCGCCGCTGCGCCAAGGAAGATCGACACCAGCTGCGCGACGCCGAAGGCCACCGACGCGACCGCGGTCAGCTTGCGGGACAGTCCGGAGCCGGAGCCGGTCACGAGCCCGAGCCCCGAGGTCGCAAGGCCCGTCGCGACGCGCACGCCCAGGAGCGGCCAGGCGATGGGACCGCCGCGCAGCCATGCGACGAACACGTCGACGGCCACCGTCACGAGTACCGAGAGGGCGGGCCAGCGCAGGTTCGGCCGGGGCAGCGCGGCGGTGAGCGACGGGAGCGCTCGCGCTGCGATCTCGCGGGCGTCGATCGGTTGGCTGCCGCGCACGGTGGTCCACGGCAGCGCGCCGGCTGCTGCCATCGCTGCCTGTGCCTGACCGCCCATTCGGGCGACCGTTGCGACCGTGTTCGCAGCGGCGATCGGCGAAGGAGCAGCCGAAGGCGTCGGTGCGGTGGTGGGCTTGGTCGGCACTGGCATGGGCGCCGCAGGCGGCGCCTGCTGTACCGCTGTGCCACAGGCCGTGCAGAACGACGCGCCCTGTTTCAGGCGCGCTCCACATCTCGTGCAGAACGAGCGCTCGGCCATGCAGTCCCCCGTGTCCGTGACCTGACACGGATTGTAGCCGCATCCGACGATTCCGAGCACGCCGGTCGTGCGACTGCGGCTAGAATGGCGGTGCGAGATACTCGGCGATGGGCGGAGGGCCGTGAACCAGAACATCGTGTGGGAGATCGACGTTCCCCTGCTCACAAACCGCATCATTCTGGGGGGCGTGCTGCGCGCGTTCGGGCTGGCCGCGTTGATTATGGGCTCGCTATTGACGCTGCTGGTGGCGGTGCAGGGAGACCCGGACGCGATTGCTCCCATGTGGCTGATCACCAGCGTGGTCTGCGGGGCGTTGGTCATCGTGGCGCTCGCCGTCATGGCGCTCTTCTTCAGGAATCGTTTGCGCTTTCGCTACACGGTCAGTGACGACGGCGTTCTGGCCGAGCAGATCGACACGACAGCCCGCACGGCGAACCGGCTGGCGGTGCTCGCAGGCGCCTTGAGCGGTAGCCCGTCGACGAGCGGGGCGGGGCTGATTGCCGTAAGCCAGGAAACGCAGGCGGTCGGCTTCTCCGGGGCGTTCACCGCCGAGTACCTGCCACGCCAGCGCGTAATCGCATTCCGAAACGCCTGGCGACGCGTGCTCTACGTGTACTGCACTGCCGAGAACTACGATGCCGTCGCGGCGCGAGTCCACGCGGCGATGAGCGCGCACAAGACAGCTGAGCGTGTGCCCGGAAGGTCGCCGCTCCCGCGTTATGTCGGACTCACACTGCTTGTTGTCGCAGCGAGCCTGCCGGCGTTTCTCACCGTCGAGGGATTCGATGTTCCGCTCATCGTCCCGATGCTCATGCTCTGCTTCGGTGTCGCGATGATCTGGCTCATCAACTTGTTCGGGCTGGTGGTCATCGGCACTGTGCTTGCCGAGGCGGTGTTCGTGATCTTAGACGCGACGGGCCGCGTCGAGTCCTTCTTCTACCGTGGGACGACCTACGCGCGGTGGACGGTGTACTCGGGTGACGACTGGGCGCTCGTGACGATGACTGCACTCGGCATGGCCGTGTTGTGCTGGCTCTCGCTGAGGGCGCTCAGCGGTCGGCTCGCCTCGGCACTCGCGTCGGATTTCGCCGATATGGCGGGAGACGAGACGGAGTCCTAGCCGGAGCGACCATGCACCGGACCAATGGCGGGCCGAAGAACATGTCTGGGGCGCATACGAACGGGCGCCGATCACACGGTATGACCGTACTGGGCGCTCCGGCGATTCCGCGCCTGGAAGTACCATTCGCCGGTGGCAATCGTCGGTCGTGCGAGGCCGTAGCCAGGCAGCGTGATCACTCACGCCTGCGAACGCTTTGCCCGTTCGCGATCTTGCGCCCCAGGCAACGGGCAGGTGTTCGGCCCGTTGACTAGTGCGCGACAACGCTCGTCGATACCCTTCAGCGTGCCGTTGAAGACGAAGTAGTGGAGCGGCACCTTTACGGGGCAACCCCCCGCACGAGGGTTCGAATCCCTCCCCTCCGGCAGCTAGGTACCTGTCGAAGGCCCGTTGCCGCTTGCGGCCACGGGCCTTCATTCGTCTAGTCACCCTCGGACCACGCTCCGTGCGCCGGGGTCAGCGGCGGTGCCTGCTCGTGGCCCGCGAACAGATCGCGGATCAGCAGGGATCCCTCCACGACCAGTGCCACCTGCGCGACTAACGAGATGACGCCGAGCCCCGCCGTCAGGGCGTACCTCCACGGCTCGAGCGGATCCGTCGACTGGGCGATGCCGGTCAGCTGGGCGGCGACCCCTGCAAGAACCAGCGCCCCGATCATCGCGCATATGGTGATGCCGACCTGCGCGCGGCGCGCATGGGCCCTCAACGTCGCCCACACGAGCAACGTCGTGCCCGCCAGCGTGACGAAGTAGGCCTGGAACGGCATTAGGTAGTCGATCCTGAACTCCCCAGGGCCTCCGATGGTGGAAAGGATCAGCGGTTCTGTTCCCGCATCGGGCGTGTGCTCCCCGTCACAGAACCTGCCGGGT
>CAZCRB010000069.1:0-8466 GCA_964500985.1 uncultured Eubacteriales bacterium | reverse complement strand
GGATGCGGTAGAAGCCGTTCTCATCGGTCCCGGCGCCGGTCCAGCCGGTCCACCACGTGGCCTGAGGGTCGTCCGGCCAGCGGTTGACCCAGATGTCACACCCTTGGACCGGCAGGCCCGTCACCGCGTCGTAGACGAACCCCTCGATCCTGCTTGCAGGCGCGAGCTGCGCGTCGATGACGGGCGGCGCACCTCCGACCGTGACGGTGACCAGATCACCGTCGGGCCAGTTCTGGTGGTCGTTCCACGTCTCCTCGAGGTAGTTCCCGGTCATGTCGCCAAAGGTGAGCAGGTACTGCCCGGACGGCAGGCCGCCCAGGTCGTAGGTGCCGGACTCCCCGGTCATCGTGCTGCTCACGCCCCAGTAGTCGTCACCGATCTTGATGCGGGCGAACACGTTGATCCCCATCAGTGGTGCGCCGGTGTTCTGGTCGGTGACCGTTCCCACCACGTGACCGGCCGGGGCGAGGGCGGCGTCGATACCGGACGCGGTCGCCCCGATGCCGACGGCCACGACGTCCGGCGACTCCCACAGGCTGCGGTCGTTCCACCGCTCGGAGACCCACTCGCCGATACCCTGCGAGAACTGGACCGCGTAGTCCCCCGGAAGAACCGAGAGGTCATAGGTGCCGTCCTCGCCGGTTCCCGTCCACTGCACCGACTCCCACCAGTCTCCCCACGGCTCCGAGCGCAGCTGCTGCGCCTCGACGGGGATCCACATCAGCGGGTTCGTGCCGTCCGTGACGGTGCCGGTGATGTGGCTCGCCTTGACGAGCACGGCATCGATGCCGGTGATCTCCTGACCGGGTGTCGTGAAGCTCACCGGGTCGGCCTGGTCCCAGCGGTCCTTTCCGTTGTAGATCTGCTCGATGTAGACGTTGTTTTGGTCGTAGAAGTTGACCAGGTAGTCGCTCGGCGCGGCGATCCCGTACACGGTGTAGGTGCCGTCGGGGCCCGTCGGCGCACTGGCGACCTGGTAGGGGTTGCCGTCGATCCACTTGCACACGTTGACCCAGATGCCCTCCACCGGTCCGTCGGGACCCGTGACCGTTCCGGACATCTTCGCGCCGGCCTCGAGCACGGCGTCGATGCCGCCCACCGTCGCCTCGTGGCCTACGGAGACGATGTCGGGCGTCTCCCAGACGCGCTTGTCGTTGTAGAACTCGGACGAATAGCCGGTGTCGGGGTTCCAGTCAGTGAACCGCACCGCGTAGTCGCCGGGCGGCACAACGAGATCGTAGGTCCCGTCGCCTGTCGTCTGCGCCCACTGGAGGGTCTCCCACCACCCGCCGCCATTGGGGTCGTCGTACCAGCGCTGGGCCTCGATATCGATGCCGGCCAGCGCGCCGGCTCCGTCGGTCACGGTGCCCTGGATGTGACTGCTGCGTGCAAGATCGACCAAGATACCGGTGACGTTCTGACCAGGCGTGCTGATGTCGATCCCGGTCGAGGACTCCCAGTTGTCGACGTTGTCGTAGATCTCGTAGAGGTAGCGTCCCTGGTCGTCCCAGAAGTCGAGACGGTAGGTCGCGGGTGCGAGGCCGGCGATCGTGAAGTCGCCGAACTCATCGGTTCCCGCACCCCCGCACCAGACGGGGTTGCCGCCGACCATCACGTACGCGTTGACGTTGACCATGTCCGCCGGCTCGCCGGCGCTGGTCACCGTGCCCGATATCGACGACCCGAGCGCGAGATCGGCATCGATGCCGGCGATCGTCTCGTCAGGTCCGAGCACGATGGTGTCGCCGGGCTCGAACAGCGGCTTGTCGAAGTAGCGCTCGGACGCGTAGACACCTTGCGGATCGGAGAAGCGGACGACGTAGTCGCCCGGAGCGAGCATCAGGTCGTACGCGCCATTCGAATCCGAGTCGGCCCACTGGACCGTCTCCCACCAGCTGCCCCACTCGTCTTCGAAGAACTGCTCGGCCTCGACCGAGGCCCATATTCCGACGCCGTCGCCGGTCACGGTGCCCTTGATGTGGCTCGCGCGGGCGAGCTGGGCGTCGATGCCGGTCACGCTCTGGCCGAACGAGGAGATGCTGACCAAGTCCGGCATATCCGAGGGCGGGTTCTCGTCGGTGTACTGCTCGCCGAGGTACACGCCGCTGTTGTCCCAGAAGTCCACGACGTAGTCACCCGGGTGCAGGTTGCCGACCCGGTAGACGCCGTTGGCGTCGGTGACCGCCCAGCCTCCCGTGGCACCGGTGTCGTCACCGCCCCATTGATTGACTGAGACCTCGATGCCCTCGAGCGGCTGCCCCTCGGGACCGATCACGGTGCCGGAGATCGAGGCACCCACCTCGAGTGCGAAGTCGATGCCCCCGAGGTCCTCCTCGATCCCGATGGTGATGTCGTTAGCGCTCGAGATGTCGTAGACGTCGTCGTAGTACTCAGTGGCCCACGAGGCGCTGCCGACACCGCCCGCGACCCGGTAGGTGCCCTGCTTGAGGCTCATCGAGTAGGTGCCGTCGGGACCGGTCCACGCATCGCCGACCCACTCCCACCAGCCGCCCCAGCCGTCGTCGACCCACATGAAGCCGGCGACCTCTTCGTTCGCGAGCGGCGTGACGCCGTCAGCGGCGGTGACCCGACCCATGATGTGGCTCTTGCGCAGCATCTGCGCGTCGCAGACCGTGTCGGCACCGCCGGTGACCATGACCGGGTCGCCCATGTCGACCCACTCGTCGATGTGGTTGTTCCACGTCTCTCTGACGTACTCGTCCGACCACTCGAACATCACCCGGTACTCACCGGGCTTGAGGCCGACGGTCTTGAAGTGGCCCAGCGAGTCTGTCTGCGCGCTGGCGACCGAGAACCAGCCCGTCTCCACGGTCGCCGACCAGACGCTGACCTCCTGCCCTTGGATCGGATCGCCCCGCGAGTCGGTCACGGTTCCGGAGATCGTTCCCGCCGGTCCCGAGAGGGCGGCGTCGATGCCGCTCGTCACCGCCATGGCGGAGACGTCGACATCGGTCGCCAGATCGGGGCCCATCGCATCGTCGTAGTACTCGAGCGCGTAGCGGGCCTCGGGGTCGCTGAACTCGAACCGCCACGCACCGGGCGCCAGGGCGCCGATCTGGTACCCGCCCTGGGCGTCGGTCTGCACGGTCCACCAGTACTCCCAGTAGCCGTCCCCGCCGAACTGCCCTTCGACCCACCTGAGCGAGTCGACCAGGATTCCCTCGAGCGGTCCGTCACCTTCAGCGGTGACCGTGCCCGCGACCTGCCCCGCCTGCCCCATCAAGAGCTCGACGTCTTGCAGCTCGCTGCCGGCGGTCGCGGTGTACTCGCCGTCCCACCACGTCTCGACATGCCACCCCGCGGGGTCGTGCGCGATGATCCAGTAGGTGCCCGGCGGGAGGCCGGTGACGGAGAACGTGCCGTCGGCCGCGCTGGAGGTATCGATTGCCGAGTAGAACTGGGCCGGCAGGTGACCCAAGATGCTCACCTGCATGCCCGCGAGCGGATCGCCCGTGGTCGCATCACGCACGACGCCGCTCACCGTAGACGGGTTCGCCAGCACGGCGTTTATGCCGGAGGTCGTCCTGCCCTTGAGCACCCGCACCCGGTTGCCCTCAGGCAGCATCGACTTGTTCGAGTAGACCGAGAAGGCGTAGCGACTCGGGTCGGGCGGCGTGAACCTCACGACGTAGTCGCCCGGGGGAATGGAGCTCACGGTGTAGACGCCGTTGCGGCCGGTCGAGCCCGACCGGACGAACGTCTCGCTGTATCCCACCTGCCACGGCCAGCCCACGACACGCCAGACCTCGACGCGCACTCCCGCAAGGTGTGCCGCGTCGTAGCCGTGGACGGTCCCCTTGATCTTGCCGGTCGCCGGTGGAGCGCCAAGCGCCACCGCAGCCATCGCGAAGACCAAGACGAGCGCGACCACGCCGACGAACCCGGCGCGCCATCGCCATGACACGGTCCGATGCTTTGCGGTCAACATCACGTGCACCCCCTTCGCCCACGGGCGGTGCACGGTGGTTCGCGTCGCCCGCAAACAATCGGTGCGAGCGCTCCCCAGAGCGCAACGAGACCGACCACCAGGCCGGTCTCACCATTGACTCGCCGTCACGCGTGGTGACCGCAACGTTGTGCGCTCGGGCTCAGACGTCTCCTGCGGGGGGTTTCGCGCTGATGCGCCCGCACTGTTCCCATACCCTCGTGCGCGCTCGCGCCCCATCCCCCATCAGTAGGAACCGGCCATGCGCTCGAGAGGCCCGCGGCGCCTAGCGGACGATCTTGCTGATCGGCAACTCGAGGATGTCCTCCGCGCCGGCGGCCTTGAGCCGCGGTATGAGCACGTTGACGGTGCACTTGTCGGCGACGGTGGTGATCTCGTAGTCCTCGGAGCCGTAGAGCTTGCTCACCGTCGGCCGCTTCATGGCGGGCAGCTCTCCGATGACCGCTTCGAGCTTGCCGTGCGGCACGTTGAGCGAGAGAAGCACCCGGCCGCGTGCCTCGATGACACCGAGCAGCAGCGTGCGGATCTCCTCGATCTCGCGCCGCTTCTCCGGATCCTCCCAGGCCGCCCGGTTCGCGACGAGCCGCGTGGTCGAGGTGAGGATGGTGTCGACGATCTTGAGGCCGTTGCGCCGCAGCGTTGACCCGGTCTCGGTCAGATCGACGAGCGCATCCATCATCTCGGGGACCTTGGCCTCGGTCGCCCCGTAGCTGAAGTGGACTTCGACCGGGATGCCCAGCTGCTCGAAGAACGCCTGGGTCGCTTTGGGGAACTCCGTCGTGATGCGGCTGCCCGCCGGAATGTCTCGTGCGCTCTGGACGGGGGAGTCCTGCGGCACGGCCAGGACCATCTGGACGAACCCGGTCCCGGTCTTGGCGTAGGGCAGCTCCGCCACCTCGACGACGTCGGCCCCGCTCTCGCACACCCAGTCATGCCCCGAGATGCCGAGGTCGAAGTAGCCGTCCTGGACGTAGACCGGGATCTCCTGCGGCCGCAGGATCTTCACGCGGCTGATGCGCGGGTCTTCGCACGAGGGGTTGTACTCGCGGCTCGACTTCTTGATGGCGATGTCGGCCTGCGAGAAGAGCAGCATCGTCTGCTCCTCCAACGAGCCTTTGGGCAGAGCGAGCGAGAGCATGGCGGCGTCCTCCCGGAGAGTGGCTGGCAGCGTTGCGCACACCAGCACTCTACTGCGCTAAAGCGACTGAGGGAAGTTCCGCGCTACGAACGCGGCCAGTACGACCAGGAGCCGACCACGAGGACGACGAGCGCGACGCTGAACCCGGCCCACAGGGCAATCGGGCCTCCGGACTCCACGACCGTGGCGATCGCGACGAGCAATGCGAAGCCCGCAGCGCCGGCGCCGAGGAAGTACGAGGCCGAGCGGCCCGGGACGCGCATGAGCTGCCCAAGGCCGCCGCCGGTCAGCAAGACGCCCGCGATGACGAAGGCGACGGTGATGATCGAGTGGGCCGCGTGCCGGCGCCAGTCGAGCTCGAGCGCAACGAAGGGCGCGGCCACGAGCGCCACACCCAGACCGATGGCATACCACGCCGCGAACTTGCGCACCCCGACACCCTTCCCGTCACCGACACCGCACGCATGGTACCCCGACGGGGCGCTACCCGCCGAAGACCACCTGAAGAATCGGCCCGGACAACAGCGACCACAGGATCCAGGACCCGAGCCCGATGTAGAGGAGCGGCGGCAAGTACGCGAAGCCGATCCAGTGGCGGCGGGCGAGCCACACGAAGACGAGGAAGATGCCGATGTCGATGAAGGTGAGCAGCGCGCCGATCCAGATCGGTCCGAGCTGCTCGGCGAGCGCGACCGCCGCGGGCATGTCCGGCGAACCCGCGTAGAAGGCGATCGCGGCGGGCGCCGCCGCCAACACCGTGATCACCTGCCCGACCCCAAAGAGCATCGCCAGCACCAGGGCGACGCCCCAGATGACGGTGCGCGACCGCTGGGGATTGTGGGGCAGCGCCGAGCGCGGCATCTGGGTCTGCGGCCTCGCGTCCAATGCTCCTCCATCCGTCGTCTGTGCTGCACGATACCGCGCAGCCGTACGTGGCGAAAGCACGGCGACTCGACCGAATGCATCGAAACCGCCCCGAGAACGAATAAAGGCGCCCCGCCTGAGCGGGAGCGCCTTGAAGTTCGGGACTGCCGCCGCCCGGGGATGCGGGCGGCGGCGCAAGGGGGACTAGAGGATGTTGGCGATAACGGCGAGAACGATCATTCCTGCAACGATGAGCATCGTGCGGCCGTAGTAAACGCCACCTTCGCTGAAGCTGTCATACATGAGCGCACCTCCTTTTGCACCGGCGGGAGCTTGTCTTTGTGTTCGTCGTCCGCCGGGTACATTGCAATCATCGTCCCATTGATACGCAAGTTCAATTGTCTATTCCTAATGTATAGCGTAAGATTGTCTACATGCTCAGTGTGAACCGTCTCAAGATGCTCAGAGAGGTCGCCTCGCGCGGCACGCTCGCCGCTGCTGCTGAGGCCCTGTTCATGACGCCCTCGGCCGTATCGCAGCAGATGGCGGTGCTCGAACGCGAGGCCGGCGTGCCGCTTCTGGAGCGATCCGGGCGCGGCGTGCGGCTGACCGAGGCGGGCCGCCATCTCGTCGAGGACACCGAGCGCGTGCTCGCGGAGCTCGAGCGGGCAGAGGCGCGCCTCGCCGCCGCCTCGCGCGGCGTCGTCGGGCACGTGCGTGTCTCGGCGTTTCCCACCGCGGCCCGCACGGTCCTGGTCCCCGCCCTCGTCGAGCTGCGCAGGCTGCATCCCAACCTGCGCCTGTCCATGATCGACCTCGAGCCGGAAGAGGCGTTGCCGGCGCTCAAGGCGCGCGACCTCGACGTCGTGCTGACCTACGAGTGGGACCTCCTCCCCGCCCTCGAGGACCCCGGCGTGGAGCGCGAGGAGCTCTTCACCGAACGGGTCTGGGTCCTGATGCCCGACACCCATCCCCTCGCCCTGCGCGGAGGCCCCGTCGCCATCGCCGAGCTGGCAGACGAGGAGTGGATCGTGGGCCGGGACTCGACGTCGATGCTCGAGCTCGTCACCATGGCCGGCCATCGCTCCGGTTTCGAGCCGCGCACCGACTTCCACTCCATGGACTTCGAGGTCATCATCGCCGCGGTCAGTGCGGGGCTCGGCGTGGCGCTCGGCCCGTCGCTCGCGCTCGCGGGCGACGTCGAGCACATCGCCGTGCGAAAGCCCGCCGACCTCGATCTCAACCGCAGCGTGTGGGCCGCCATCCGGCGCGGCAGCGGGGACAACCCGGGCATCGCGGCGGTGCTTGCGGCGCTGAGGGACGCGGCGTCGAGCGTCTCTTTGCACCTGCCCGACGAGGAGCTCGATCCGGGAGACGCGCGGAGGTGACTCGCCGGCTGGGACTCGTGGCGTTCATCGCGCTCGTGATCGCCGCGGGCCTCGTCCAAGTCCGAGCGGCCCAGGTCTCGACCGCCGCCCGGCGCGCCTACGAACGCGCCGTGGCCCCGGCCCCGCTCACCGCTCGCATCGCCGCGGCGCGAACGGCGACGCAGTTGCGGCCGGACGTGGTGCAGTACCGCACGACCCTCGCCCGCCTGCGCGCGCGCAACTACACCCGTATCGGAGCGCTCGAGAAGGCCCGCGCGACCCTCATCGCCGCGCGCAGCGGAGCCGACACCCCCGCGAACCGGGCCCTGCGCGCGCAGTTGCGCGAGGTCAACCGGCTCATCCTCACGCGCGACTCGCGCAAGGCGCACGTGCTGCACGGCCGAGAGAAGCCCGGCGGGGTGCTCGAGCCCGACGACCTGATGCCGTAGGCGGCGCTGCCGGAGCACGTCGGTGCGGTATGATAGCGCCGCCCTCAGCCGATGGCTGACCGCGCCGCCTCCCGGGGGGACTGAGATGGTGTTTCCCGCAACCGACGCCACCGTGTGCGTCGTGCTGCCAGCCCACAACGAATCCGATCACATCGCCGACGTCATCGGCGGTCTTCCCGCGTGGGTCGACCACGTCGTGGTGGTCGACGACTGCAGCACCGATACGACCACCGACGTCGTGCGCGCTCTCGACAACGAGCGCGTCACCCTCGTGTGCCACGAGAAGAACACCGGCGTCGGCGGAGCGATGGTCACCGGCTACAAGACCGGCCTCGAGCTCGGCTACGACGTGCTCGTCAAGATGGACGCCGACGGGCAGATGCACCCCCGCGACCTCCCCAACGTCGTGGCGCCCGTGGCCGGAGGGCTGGCCGAGTACGCCAAGGGCAACCGCTTCTACGTCATCAACGCCAACCGCGACATGCCGCAGGTCCGCAAGTTCGGCAGCGTCGTGCTCACCTTCATGACCAAGATGGCGAGCGGGTACTGGCACGTGTTCGACTCTCAGTGCGGCTTCACGGCGGTTCGTGCGCGGATACTGCGCACCATCGATCTCGATAGCATCGCGCAGGACTACTTCTTCGAGAACGACATGCTCATCTGGCTCAACACCGTCAGCGC